>CANFTU010000204.1 GCA_947450005.1 Comamonadaceae bacterium
GTACCGTGATTAACGGTTAGCGATGTACATGGTGATTTCGAAACCGAAACGCATGTCGCTAGCTGCAGGTGTTTGCCATTTCATGGTGTATCTCCTAGATCGATGCCGCCGATTGCGGTGAATCGTGCCCAAAGCCTTTCTGAACACAGCCCATACTATGCCCGCAATCGCAGCGCAGGGCATGGGCAATTCATGGAAACTACCCTCAAGAAATTCGCCAAAGGAACATAGGGTTTGTACTAGGAGTTGGGCGATGGACCGCCTTTTGTCCAAAAAGGCATAGCATGCAGGCCATGCCATCCGCCGCGCCAGACGCCCTGTTTCCCGCCATTGAGCCCTATGCGCACGGCTTCCTGCCCGAGCAGGATGGCCACGCCGTGTATTTCGAGCAATGTGGCAACCCGGCGGGGTTACCGATGGTGTTTCTGCACGGCGGCCCGGGCAGCGGCGCCATGCCGCGGCACCGCCAGTTCTTTGATCCCCGCAGCACCCGGGTCATTTTGTGGGATCAGCGCGGATGCGGGCGCAGCCGCGCCGAACAGCCGCTGGCGCACAACACCACGGCCCACCTGATCGCTGACATGGAGCGCATTCGAATGCAGCTCGGTGTCGAGGCGTGGTGGGTGGTGGGCGGCTCCTGGGGCGCGGGGCTGGCCTTGGCCTATGCCAGTGCCCATCCGCAGCGCTGCCTGGGGCTGGTGTTGCGCGGGACCTTTTTGGGGCGCGCGGCGGACATCCGGTGGTTTTTCCAGGATGCGTCGCAACTGTTGCCTGACGCCTGGTGGGCCTTGGCGCGCCACGTTCCGTCCGCGCAGCGCAGCGACGTGGCGGGCTACGTGGTCGAGCAGGTTTTGCACGGTGACGCGGCGCATGCGTTGGCCTTGGCAAAGGCCTGGAGTGCCTGGGAGGGCGCGCTCACCGACCGGCGTGCCAGTCTGCCGCCATCATCTGGCGCCGCTTCGGAAGCTGCGCTGTTGGCCAAGTACCGCTTGCAAAGCCATTACCTGGCTGCGCAGTGTTTTTTCCCGCCACAAGGTGCTTTGGCAGCTGGCGCGTCGATGGGCGATCTGCCGGTCGCTTTGCTGCATGGGCGGCTGGATTGGATTTGCCGCCCGCAGTCGGCCTGGGATGTGCAACAGACGCTGCCGGGCAGCCGGTTGCAATGGATCGACCAGGCTGGACACAGCCCTTACGAACCGCCCATGGCCAAGGCCCTGGTCGGGGCGATTGCGCATGCCGCGCAGCATGGCCATTTCCATACCTGGGGTCAGCCTGCGCCGCTGGCTGATGGAGGCTGAGCGATGTCCTTGCGCCTCCAAATGAATCTCATCATCGCTGCGATGCTGCTGGCCTTTGCGGCGCTGCTGGTGGGCTTGCAGCTCAAAGACACCAGTCGCGGGGTGCATGAGGAAATCGGCGGCTCCAATCTGGTGGCGATCCAGGTGCTCTCGCAAGTGGAGGCCACATCGCGTGAAGGTGGCCTGTCCGCCATGACAACGTTTTTGCAGGGGCTGGGCCGGATTCGCGGCAATGAGATTGAGCTCTTTGGAGAAGACGGGGCCTTGCTCTACCGTTCGCCTCCGCCGCGCTACAAGGCCGGGCGCGATGCGCCCCAGTGGTACGCGAGCCTGGTCGCGCCGCCCTTGAAGACCCGTGAGATTGCCCTGCCGCACGGCCGGGTGGTGGTTCGCCCTGATCCCTCGCGGGCGATCCTGGACGGCTGGGATGATTTTGTCCCTCTGTTGGCAACGCTGTTGGCGGGTGTTGTGCTGGCCAACGGTCTGGTTTATTGGCTGGTTGGGCGCGCCTTGCACCCGTTTCAGCAGCTGGCGCAGGGCTTGCGCGCCATCGCGCAGGGCGAGTACGCAACCCGGTTGCCGCGCCTCAAAGGCCGCGAGGCGGGCGGTCTGGGGGAGGATTTCAACGGGATGGCGCAGTCGGTGCAGGACGGCATGCTGGCGCGCGAAAAGGCCCGTTTGGCAACCGTGGCACTGGCCGAAAACCGCGAACTCACCCAAGCCATTCAGACCCGCATCGAAGAGGTCCGGCGTCAGATCGCACGTGAGCTGCATGACGATTTGGGCCAACAGGTCACGGCCATCAAAAGCCTGGGTTTTGCCATCAGCCATCGGGCGCAGGGGCAGGATCTGCGCATCGCCGAATCCGCCCGCATGGTCGTGCAATGTGCCGATGCCATGTACGAGAGCGTGCACCAGATGGTGGGCCAGTTGCGTCCGCTGGCGCTGGATCGCTTCGGCCTGGCCGATGCCGTGCAGGACCTGGTGGAGCAGGCTCGCACCCAGCATCCGGGTGTGCACATTCAACTGCAGATTGAGGGCGCGTTGGACGCCGTCGACGGCGAGCTGGCCACGGCGGTTTACCGGATTGCGCAGGAGTCTTTGACCAATGCCTTGCGCCACGCGCAGGCCCAGCAAATTGCCTTGCAGTTGCGCGTCGAGCCGCTGCATGTGGTTGTGGAAGTCCGCGACGACGGCCGTGGCTTGCACAAGGATTGGGAGCAGACGGGTCACTTCGGCGTCATCGGTATGCGCGAGCGCGCGGAGAGTCTGAACGGCACTTTCGTGATTGAACCCCAAGCCGCCGGTGGCGTGCGCATGCGGGCCCGGCTGCCCTTGGGTGGAGAAGCAAACGTGGAGTCGGATCGTGGATAAGTTGCGTGTGATGCTGGTGGACGACCACGCGGTAGTGCGGGGCGGCTTCAAGGTCTTGTTACAAACCTGGGACGACGTGCAAGTGGTGGCTGAGGCCGACAGCGGGGAGGAGGCACTGCGCATCCACGACAGCGTGGCGCCTGACGTGGTGGTGATGGACATCGCCATGGCGGGCATGGGCGGCATCGAAGCCATCAAACGCCTGGTCGCCAAGCACCCGCAGATCCGTGTGCTGGCGCTCTCAGCCCATGAAGACACCAGCTATTCCAAGCGCGCCTTCCAAGCCGGTGCTCTGGGCTATCTGTCCAAACGGACGGCACCCGAGGTGCTGGTTGATGCGATTCGCCTGGTGGCCCAGGGCAAACGCTTTATCGACCCCGGCATCGCGCAGCGCATGGCCATGCAGGACCTCAGCGGTGAAACCGATCCGCTTGCCCTGCTGTCGCCGCGCGAGTTTGAGGTCTTCATGCAGATTGCGCGCGGGCAGTCGGTCGTTGCGGTGGCGGAGACGCTTAACCTGTCGGTGTCCACCGTGGGCACCCATGTGCACAAAATAAAACAGAAATTGGAGCTGACCAACACCTCGGAGATCACCCTTCTGGCCTTGCGCCAGGGCTTGATCGACGCGTCTGGTCTGGGCGGCTAGCCCCTTGACAGGCTGGGGTGTAAATTTTCTTCAGCTGGGAATTGAATAATTTTGATGTGTAAACAAGGGTTTTCACTGTGCAAAGCCCGTCATTCTTCGTCATACAGTCATTTCCAAGTGCTTCCCGCGTGGCGGTTCACGTGGGGGTTTAGCACTGTCGGGAACGGGCCGCATTTTTGGCTCCCCGGGCTTATTGTCTTGGAGTAAACATGAATCGTACTTTCGGAACTGTGCTGAAACGCAGTGCAACTGCAATCGCTATCGGAGCAGCCCTCTCGATGGCTTCTGGCGTCGGCTTCGCGGCTGGTGACGACGCCAACCTGGAAAAACTGGGTTCGTTCAAGAAAACCAATACGCCACCACCCAAGCGCATTGCGCAAGACCCCACCTACATCGCCAATCTGAAGAAGATGCTCACGAACATCAAGATGCCGGACGGCTTCAAGATCGACGTGTTCGCTGTGGTGCCGGACGCCCGTACCATCGCTGTGAGCCGCAACACCGCAGCAGTCTGGGTCGGTACCCGCAAGCAAAACGTTTATTTCGCCAATGACCGCGATATGGACAACGTGGCGGACACCGTGGAAGACTTCAGCCCCAGCGTCAAGTTCGACACCCCCGCCGGTGTTTGCTACACGCCTGAC
>CANFTU010000205.1 GCA_947450005.1 Comamonadaceae bacterium
AGCCGGCACGGCCCCGGCTGCACAGCCGCAAACCCAGGCGGGTTTCCAAATCTTTGATGTGCCGGCTGACGGTGGATGCGCCGATGTTGAGCTCCAACTCGGCGGCGGCCATGCCGCCGCAATCGACGACCGTGCGGAAAACCCGCAGCAAGCGCAGGTCCATGTCGCTGATTTGCCCCAGCGGCGCATGGCGCGGGTTGGGTTCCGGTGTCAGCGCATTTGTTTGCATAAATCCGCAAGTAAAGAGTGATAATTTGTGCTTTATAAGCGTAAACAGCCGCGAAAATCCGCTTCCTGTGTTTTCGAACCCACCCTAATTTTTGGAGGCCTTATGAAACTCAACGACACCACTGCCGGCGAGCCCCTGTCCACCGCGAGCGACATCGCCCAAAGTCCGGCCTGGATGGACGCGCACTGGATGGCCTACACCGGGAACCGGAACTTCAAGGCGAATCCGCGCATGATGGTCAGCGCCGAGGGCATGTACTACACCGACGACCGGGGCCGCAAAGTTCTGGACGGGCTCTCCGGTCTGTGGTGCTGCGGTTTGGGCCATTCCCGCCCCGAAATCACCGCCGCTGTGGCCAAGCAACTGGGCACGATGGAGTATTCCCCCGGCTTCCAGTACGGCCACCGTCTGTCGTTTGAGCTGGCCAACAAAATCAAAGAACTCACGCCGGACGGCCTGGACAGCGTGTTCTTCACCGGCTCGGGCTCCGAGTCCGCTGACACCTCTTTGAAGATGGCGCGCGCCTACTGGCGCCTCAAAGGCCAGGCCAGCAAAACGCGTTTTATCGGCCGCGAGAAGGGCTACCACGGCGTGAACTTCGGCGGTATTTCGGTCGGCGGCTTGGTGATCAACCGCAAGATGTTCGGTCAAGGCGTGGAGGCGGATCACCTGCCGCATACGCAACTGGCGTCGAACGCGTTCTCCCACGGTATGCCCAAGAGCGGCGCGGAGCTGGCCGACGACCTGCTGCGCTTGATCGCCTTGCATGATGCGTCCAATATCGCTGCGGTCATTGTCGAGCCCATGTCCGGCTCGGGTGGCGTGGTGGTGCCGCCGGTGGGCTATTTGCAGCGCCTGCGCGAGATTTGCACCGCTAACAACATCCTGTTGATTTTTGATGAAGTCATCACCGGCTTTGGGCGCCTGGGCGCCTACACCGGTGCGGCTGCATTTGGCGTGACCCCCGACATCATGAATATGGCTAAGCAGGTCACCAATGGCGCCCAGCCCCTGGGTTGCGTGGTGGCCAAGAAGGACATCTACGACACTTTCATGGAGGGCGGCGGCCCCGAGTACATGCTCGAATTTGCCCACGGCTACACCTACTCGGCACACCCCGTGGCCTGCGCGGCCGGTATTGCCGCGTTGGATGTGTTGGTGCGCGAAAACATGATTGAGCGCGTGGCCGCCATGGCCCCGTATTTCGAAAAAGCGGTGCACAGCCTCAAAGGCAGCAAGCACGTGGTCGATATCCGCAACTGCGGCCTGGCCGCAGGCTTCAGCTTGGCCCATGTGCCCGGCGAACCGGCCCGCCGGCCCTACGAAGTTGCCATGAAGTGCCTGGAAAAAGGCTTTTATGTGCGCTATGGCGGCGACACCATACAAATCGCGCCGCCCTTCATCGTCACAGAGGCGCAAATCGACAGCCTGGTCAACGCCCTGGGCGAAGCCTTCAACGCCACGGCCTGATAGAGCCACAGCCGGTTCAGCCTTGCCCATGCATATTGCGATCCTGACGTTTGACGGCTTCAACGAGCTCGATTCGCTGATTGCTTTCGGCATGCTGGGCCGTATCCGGCTCTTGGGCGACACCGATTGGCGCGTGAGCATTGCCAGCCCGACGCCCCGGGTCACCTCAATGAACGGGCTGACCCTGGACGCCCATATCGGCTTGCAGGAAGCTTGCAGCGCGGATGCGGTGCTCATAGGCAGCGGCATGAAGACCCGCGAGGTGGCACAGGACCGCAGCATCATGGACCTGTTGCAGCTCGATGCCCGGCGTCAACTCATCGCCGCCCAATGCTCGGGCACCTACCTGCTGGCCAAACTGGGCCTGACCGCACAACTGTCTGCTTGCACCGACAACACCAGCAAACCCTGGGTGCAGGCAGCCGGTGTGCGCGTGGTCAACCAACCCTTTGTTGCCCATGGCAATATCGCTACGGCAGGCGGATGCCTGGCCTCGCATTACCTCAGCGCTTGGCTGGTCACACGTCTCAAGGGTGAAGCGCAGGCGCGTGAGATGCTGCATAACTTCGCGCCCGTGGGCGAGAAGGATTTGTATGTGGACCGTGCCATGTCCCATGTGCTGGAGCACGAGTCCGCCGTTGCCTGAATCACTGCGAACCCTGCCTGCTGGCGGGCCGCATCCTATTTCTTAACCCTCTTATCTGGAAAAACGCCATGTCATCTCTCCCTATCGTCGGCCACTTGATCGGCGGCCAGTCCGTTACCACCGGCAGCCGTTTGCAAGACGTATTCAACCCCGCGACCGGCCAAGCCGAGAAGCGCGTGCTGCTGGCTGACAAAGCCACGGTCGAGCAGGCGATTGCCAACGCCCAGGCAGCCTTTCCCGCTTGGCGCAACACGCCGCCTCTCAAGCGCGCCCGCGTGATGGGCAACTTGAAGGTATTGCTGGAAAAGCACGCGGACGAAATCTGCCACATGATTACCGCCGAACACGGCAAGGTGCTCAGCGACGCCATGGGTGAACTGCAGCGCGGCATCGAAAACGTGGAATACGCCTCGTACGCACCGGAACTGCTCAAGGGCGAGCACAGCAAAAATGTGGGCCCCGCGATTGATTCGTGGAGCGAATTCCAGGCACTTGGGGTGACTGCCGGCATCACGCCCTTCAACTTCCCCGCCATGGTTCCGCTGTGGATGTGGCCCATGGCCGTGGCCTGCGGTAACTGCTTCATCTTGAAGCCCTCGGAGCGTGACCCGACCAGCACCTTGCGCATCGCTGAATTGGCACTCGAAGCGGGCTTGCCGCCCGGCGTGCTGAACGTGGTGAACGGCGACAAAGAAGCCGTGGACACGCTGCTGACGGATCCGCGCGTCAAAGCCGTGAGCTTTGTCGGCTCCACGCCGATTGCGGAATACATCTACTCTGAAGGTTGCAAGCACGGCAAGCGTGTGCAAGCCCTGGGCGGCGCCAAGAACCACGCCGTGGTGATGCCCGATGCAGATGTGCCCAACGCGGTGAACGCCCTGATGGGTGCGGCATTCGGCTCCTGCGGTGAGCGCTGCATGGCGATCCCCCTCGTGGTCGCGGTGGGCGATGCGACGGCTGACGCGGTGATTGCGGGTCTGAAAGCCGAGATGGCCAAGATGACGGTGGGCTCGGGCTTTGACGCCAAGAGCGATATGGGCCCGCTGGTCACCAAACCGCATTTCGAAAAGGTCAAGGGCTATGTGGACCAAGGCGTTGCCGAGGGCGCGACCCTGCTGGTCGACGGCCGTGGCGTCAAGGTGGCCAGACACGAGCAGGGCTACTTCCTGGGCCCATGCCTGTTTGACAATGTCAAACCCGGTATGAAGATTTACCAGGAAGAAATTTTCGGACCGGTTCTCGGCGTCGTGCGCGTGAAGACGCTGCAAGAGGCGATGGACCTGATCGACGCGCACGAGTACGGCAACGGCACCTGCATCTTCACCCGCGATGGCGAGGCGGCCCGGTACTTCACCGACAACATTCTGGTGGGCATGGTGGGCGTGAATGTCCCGCTGCCTGTGCCGGTGGCCTACCACTCGTTTGGCGGTTGGAAGCGCAGCCTGTTTGGCGATTTGCACGCCTACGGCCCGGATGCGGTGCGCTTCTACACCAAGCGCAAAACCATCACCCAG
>CANFTU010000206.1 GCA_947450005.1 Comamonadaceae bacterium
ATGCCCAGCGCCATCGGACCGCGCCGCGCCAGCACATAGCGCAGACCGGCCCACAGCTTGCCGCTCCACGTTCCGTAAGTTTGATTCAGAGACGGCTTGCGGGCGACATAGCTGTGGTCGTGGCATAAATGGTCTTGCATGTGCCGCCCGACAGCAGGCGCATGGTGCACAGGCGTGATGCCTTTATTCAGCAGGAACTCGGCATCGCCCACGCCCGACAGCTGCAACAAGGCCGGCGAATTGACCGAACCGCCACAGACCAACACCTCACGCCGCGCCAGCGCCACATGGCGCTGACCATCCACTACGAACTGCACGCCACTTGCGCGCTGGCCTTCAAAAACGACGCGCTCGACCAACGCATGCGTGATCAGCTGCAGATTCGGACGTTTGCGCGCGGAGCGCAAATACGCGGTGCTGGCCGATTCGCGCAGGCCCTTGCGGGTGGTGATCTGGTTGATCGTGACACCTTCCCACTGCGGGCCGTTGATGTCGTTGGTGGAAGGCAAACCCAGCTCCGCACCCGCTTGCAAAAAGTCGCGGCAAAGGGGATGCACGTGCGGGCGCACATCGCTCACATGCAGCGGTCCGCCCTGCCCGCGCCAATCGTCTGCGTGGCCGTTGGCCATCTCGCTGTCTTCCAGCCGTTTGAAATAAGGCAGCACATCGGCCCATGTCCAGCCGGGATTGCCGCAGGCGGCCCAGTCGTCAAAGTCTTGCGGCTGGCCGCGCACAAACACCATGCCGTTGATGCTGCTCGATCCGCCAAGGACGCGTCCGCGCGGCCAGTAGCCGCTGCGCCCGGCCAGACCGACATCCGGCTCGGTGCGGTACATCCAGTTAACCGTGGGGTTATAAAAAGTCATGCCGTAACCAATGGGCGCTTTGAGCCAGAAATGGTGGTCAGCGCCACCCGCCTCCAATAGCAACACGTTGTGCGCACCCGAGGCACTCAAGCGGTTGGCAAGCACACAACCGGCAGAACCGGCACCGACGATGATGAAGTCAAAAGTTGGCATGGCGTTCATACCGCCGACTGTAGCGCGCAGGTTTTACACTGTGCGCCATGAAAATCCAACGCATCGAAACCTTTGCCGACCCGTTTGTCGCTTTTGTGCGCGTCACCACGGACAGTGGACACCAGGGCTGGGGCCAGACTTCCACGTACCACGCCGACATCACCGCGCAAATCGTGCACCGGCAGGTCGCGCCCTGGGCGCTGGGCTGCGCGGCCGACGACATGGCGGGCTTGAGTACGCTGATACCGCTGCGCGAGCACAAGTTCCCAGGCTCCTACATCATGCGAGCTTTGTGCGGCGTGGAAACCGCGCTGTGGGACCTGCAAGGAAAGTTGCACAGCAAACCCGTCTGCGAATTGATGGGCGGTAAGCCACGCGCGCTGCGTGCTTACGCATCGAGCATGCGCCGCGACATCACACCGCAAGACGAAGCGGCACGCCTGCTGGTGCTGCGTGATCGCGATGGTTTTGACGCGTTCAAGTTCCGCGTGGGCTCCGAGTACGGTAACGACAAAGACGAATGGCCGGGCCGCACCGAAGCGATTGTTCCCGCCGTGCGCAAAGCGCTGGGCGATCAGGTCGAACTTCTGGTGGACGCCAACAGTTGTTTCACACCCAAGCGCGCCATTGAAGTCGGGCGCATGCTGGAAGACAACGGCGTCTGCCACTTTGAAGAGCCCTGCCTCTATTGGGAAATGGATCAGACCCGCGAAGTGCGCGAAACGCTGTCGCTGGACGTGACCGGCGGTGAGCAGGACTGCCTGCTGCCGCTGTGGAAGCACATGATTGATACGAAGGTGGTCGACATCATCCAGCCCGACGTTTGCTACATGGGCGGGATGACGCGCAGCATGCAAGTCGCGCAGATGGGCCACGCAGCCGGCCTGCCCTGCACGCCGCACAGCGCCAACCTTGGCATGGTGACGCTGTTCACCATGCATCTGCTGTGCGCGATTCCCAATCCAGGCAAGTACCTGGAATTTTCGATCGAAGGCGAGGACTATTACCCCTGGCAGCAAAACCTGTTCGTGCACTCGCCCTATGACGTCAAGGGCGGACATGTGCGCATACCCGATGCGCCGGGTTGGGGCGTGGAGATCAACCCGGACTGGCTGCAAAAGGCCACTTATCAGTGCAGCGAGTTCGAATAGGCGGGGAAGCCGGGCCCGTCGATTCGCCGTGCAGCTGCAAGCCCGCGCAACTTAGGCTTTCAACATGGGCTGACTGGACAGAGCCGGTCTAGCGAAATTGATTGTGCGGCCCTCACGTTCAGGGCTGCAGCGGAAATTCCCATCTACGCAACGAAGTTACTATTGGAATGATGAAAAACCTCCTCCGCCTCATCCTTGCCATTGGGCTGCTCACCCTGTTAACAAACAGTTTTGCACTGCCACCGTGTCAGGGCTCCGATTCTTCCAAATGGAGCAATTGCTATGGAAGATTGACTTGGAAAAACGGCGATGAATATTACGGTGATTGGCAAAATGGGAAGCGCACGGGTAAGGGCACCTACATTTGGGCAGACGGTGGCAAGTACGTAGGCGAGTTCAAAGACGATTCTTTGAATGGTCAAGGAACCCATCTAACCCCAGCAGGCTCCAAATATGTCGGCGAGCTCAAAGGTGATGCGTACAACGGGCAGGGTATTTTGTATCTTCCTGATGGGAGCATCTCAGAATCGGGACTATGGAAAAATAACAACATCGTTACATCTCAGTATGTGGATCCCAACACTTTTACCCGAATTGCACGCAGTTCCCAGGGAAGCACCAACGGCGATGATGAGCGAATTGAACGCCAACGCAGCCAAAGTCGCCTTCCTGCATGCCCAGCGTCAGGATATTCGGATAACTGTTTTGGCACCTTCACCAATGATTCGGGATTCAAGTATGTGGGTGAATGGAAGGCAAACAAACAACACGGGCAAGGTGCGGCGATTTTTGCAGATGGTGATAAATATGTGGGCGAGTTCAAAGATGGGAAGCGGAACGGTCAAGGAACCTACACATTTGTAGATGGCACGACACAAACCGGAGAATGGAGGGACGAAAAGCAACATGGCCAAGGCATCACCGCCTTCTTTGACGGCAGAAAATATGTCGGCGAATATAAAGATCACAAGTTCAGCGGACGAGGAATTTTTTATCTTGCCAACGGCAGTGTCTCGCAATCCGGTATCTGGAATGACGACAAGTTGATCACGTCCCAGTACATCGATCCCAACAGCTTCACCCGCATCGCCAAAGGCATCACAGCGCCATCAGCAACGGAGGCGCAACGACTGGAAAACGAGCGTAAAGCTGCGCAGCTGGAAGAGGACCGCAAGCGCATTGAAGAAGAAAAGCGCCAAATCGCGCTTGAACGGCAGCGGATCGAAGCGCTCAAAGGCCAAGCCCTGCCGCCCTGCCAGGGGAATGATGCAAGCCGTTGGACTAACTGCTTTGGAACTTTGACTTTTGGGAACGGCGACAAGTCTGCCGGCGAATACAAAGACGGCCGACGTACGGGACAAGGTACGTTCACCTGGGCAGACGGAGACCGGTATGTTGGCGAGTTCAAAGATGACAAGCGAAACGGGCGCGGAATTTTTTATCTGGCAAACGGCAGCATCTCGCAAACAGGCATCTGGAACGATGGCACATTGACATCGTCCCAGTATGTAGATCCCAACAGCTTCACCCGCATCGCCAAAGGCAGCACAGCGCCATCAGCAACGGAGGCGCTACGACTGGAAAACGAGCGTAAAGCTGCGCAGCTTGAAGAGGACCGCAGGAAGTTTGAAGAAGAAAAGCGCCAAGCCGCCTTGGAGCGCCA
>CANFTU010000207.1 GCA_947450005.1 Comamonadaceae bacterium
CTGGGGCACGATTTGCCGCGCCTCTATATGTTGTTATTCGGCGTGGGTACTGCTCTGGCGGCTTTGGCCGGGGTGGTGGGAGGCAGCACCTACTTGACCGAACCCGCCATGGCCGCAAGCATGGGGGCCATGGTGTTTGTGGTGGTGGTGGTGGGCGGGCTGGGATCGCTGGGTGGCGCGTTTGCAGCCTCGCTGCTGATTGGCGTGTTGCAAACCGCTGCCGCCACGGCCGATGTGTCCGTCGTGCCGGGCGTGGCGCTGGCCCGGCTGGCACCGGCACTGCCTTTTGTGCTGATGCTGCTCGTGCTGGTGCTGCGCCCGCAGGGCTTGCTGGGTCGGCCTTCGGCTTGAGCGGAATGCGCAGTTTGTCTGGCTGGCGCGATTGGATGGTCTGGCCGCTCTGTGCGGCGCTGCTGGTGCTTGCGCCCCTGATTGTCAGCGGCAGTTTTGCGCTGGCCTTGCTGTCGCAAATGGGCATTGCCATCGTGGCCTGTTTGTCTTTCAACATGCTCTTCGGGCAGGGTGGGATGCTCAGTTTCGGCCATGCGGTGTATGCCGGACTGGGCGGGTTTGTGGCTATGCATGCGCTTAACGCGTTCAGTACCGGCGCGGGCGGGTTGCCGGTGTCGCTGGTGCCGCTGTGCGGCGGTTTGGGTGGCTTGGCCTTCGCCCTGGTGTTCGCGTACCCCAGCACGCGCCGCGCAGGCAGCAGCTTTGCCATGATCACCCTGGGTCTGGGAGAACTGGTGTACGCGCTCACCACCTTGCTGCCGGGTTTTTTCGGCGGCGAAGCGGGCATCGCGGGTAACCGGGTCACCGCACATGGCGTTTGGGGGGTGAGTTTCGGTCCCGCGATCGAGCTGTATTACCTGCTGGCGGTGTACACCCTGGTCAGCGCATTGCTGATGTACGGGTTCACCCGCACTCCGCTGGGGCAAATGCTGCAGGCGGTGCGCGATAACCCGCAACGGGTCGCGTCCATTGGTTATGACCCCCAGCGGGTGCGCTACCTGGCCATGTTGCTGGCGGGCTTTTTTGCCGGCATCTCGGGCGGCATGGCGGCGCTGCATTTTGAGATCGTCAATGCCGAGGCGGTCGGTCCGGTCCGCTCTGCGGCGTATCTGGTGTTCACGGTGATGGGCGGCACTGCCAGCTTCGCTGGACCGGTTTTGGGCGGCATGTTGATGGTCTTGTGCACGGTGCTGCTCAGTGCCTGGACCAAAGCCTGGTTGTTGTACCTGGGTCTGGGCTTTGTGCTGGTGGTGGTGTATGCCCCCGGCGGCCTGGCCGGGGTGCTGGCGCAGCAACTGCGCCTAGCGCGCAGCGACCGGTTGCTGACCTTGTTGCCCTGGTACGGCGCGCTGGCTGCGTGCGTGTCGGTGGCGCTGTGGGGTGTGGCGCTGGCTATCGAGATGCTCTACCACCAGCAACTTCACGCCGCCAGCGGCAGCGCGTTCACGTTTCTGGGACTGGCCTTGGACACGGCCACGTCCGGCAGCTGGTGCACGGCGCTGGGTCTGTTGGTGGCGGGTGGATTACCGTGCCTGTGGGTGTACCCGCGTTGTGCCGCGCGCTACGCGCAAGCGAATGCGGCGGCAGGGCTTGCTGCGAAGCCGGTCGTGGTGCGGGGCATTTGGTGACGCCACCTCCAGCACTGGCCCTGCAGGCGCTGCACAAGCGCTTTGGCGCCACCGAGGTCGTCTGCGGCGTGGACTTGTCCATACAACCGGGCGAGCGCGTGGCGTTGATTGGCCCCAACGGTGCGGGCAAGTCCACGCTGTTCAACCTGATCAGCGGGCATGCCAAACCCAGCGCAGGAACGGTGCAATTGCATGGACGCCAAATCAGCGGCTTGCAGCCCTTTGCGATTGCGCGCTTGGGGCTGGCGCGCAGCTTTCAAATGACCAACGTATTCCCCCAACTCAGCGTGTACGAGAACCTGCGATGCAGCGTGTTGTGGAGTTTGGGTTACGGCTATTCGTTTTTGCGCTTGCTCGGCTCTTTGCGGGGTGCCACGGCCCGCACCGACGCGCTGTTAGAGCGCGTGGGTTTGACCGCGCAGGCCCACACCAAGGCGGCTTATCTGCCCTATGCGCAGCAGCGCGCACTGGAGCTGGGCATCACCCTGGGAAGCGGCGCCGATGTGGTGCTCTTGGACGAGCCGACGGCGGGCATGAATCGGTCTGAGGCGGCGTATTTCACCGATTTGATCCGCAGCGCCACGGCAGGCAAAACCCTGCTGCTGGTGGAGCACGATATGGATGTGGTCGCCGACCTGGCCGACAAAATTGCCGTGCTGGTGCAGGGGCGCATCATCGCCTTCGGCCCGCCGCATGCGGTGCGCGACGACCCGGTGGTGCAAGCGGCTTATTTGGGTGTGGCGATCTGAATATGGACGCGACTAAGCCTGTTTTGGAGATCGCCGGTCTGCAAGCCTGGTACGGCAAAAGCCAGGTCTTGCATGGAGTCGATTGCCAGGTGGGTGCCGGTGAAATTTTGGCGGTGCTGGGGCGCAACGGCGCGGGTCGCTCCACACTGGCGCGCGCCATCATGGGCTGGGTGCAGGCCACCGGCAGCGTGCGGGTGCACGGGCGGGAGATGCTGGGCCAGCCGGTGCATGCGCGGGCCCGCGCAGGCCTGGGTTATGTGCCTGAGAGCCGCGACGTTTTTCCGGGTCTGACGGTGCAACACAACCTGGCCCTGGGCGAAAAGCCCGGTCAGCGCCATGCGCGCTGGACCTTCGCCGACATGTATCGCTTGTTCCCGCAACTGGCTTTGCGCCGCGACATGCTGGCGGGCGTGCTGTCCGGTGGCGAGCAGCAAATGCTGGCGCTGGCGCGCGCACTCATGGGCGACCCGGATCTGCTCATCGTTGACGAACCCACCGAAGGTTTGGCACCGCAGCTGGTCGCCCAGGTGGCGGATTTCCTTGTGGCGCTGCGCGAACGCGGCGTATCGGTGCTGCTCATCGAGCAAAAACTCCCGGTGGCGCTGCGCATCGCCGACCGCTGTCTGGTCATGGGCCATGGGCGGGTGGTGTTTGCGGGAGCGCCTGCAGCCATGCCTGCCGCGACAATGGCGGCCTTTCTGACCCTTTAAGGGGTCGTTGTTTCAAAGGATCCCCTCCCATGCATGCCGATTACCAGCTTCACGGTGACGTGGCCTTGATCACCCTGAACAACCCGCCGGTGAACGGGCTGGGCTACGAGACCCGCGTGGCCTTGATGGGTGCGCTGGCGCAGGCGCTGGCCGATGCGGCGGTGCAGGCCATCGTCATCACCGGTGCGGGCAAAGCTTTTTGCGGCGGGGCCGATATCCGGGAGTTCGACACCCCGGCGGCCGTGAAGGAGCCGAACCTGCACACGGTGATCGCCGCACTGGAGCAGTTCACCAAGCCCGTCGTGGCCGCGATCCACGGCACGGTGATGGGCGGCGGGCTGGAGCTGGCCCTCGCCTGCCACTACCGCATCGCCGCAAAGGATACGCAGGTGGCCTTGCCCGAGGTCAAGCTGGGGCTGCTGCCCGGTGCCGGGGGTACGCAGCGCCTGCCGCGGGCCATCGGAGTCGAGCCGGCCTTGAACATGATCGTCAGCGGCGAGGCAGTTCTTGCTGAGCGGCTGGCGGCGATACCCGGCCAAAGCCTGTTCCAGCGCTTGAGCGCCAGCGCGGACGCCCTATTCGACGAGGCCATCGCGTTTGCCCGCTCCGTGGCTGCTGTGCGGCCGCTGCCCTTGGTGCGTGCGCTGCCCTGCAGCCATCCGCAGGGCGATGCCTACTTCCAGTTTGTGCGCAACATGCTGGGCCCGTCTTCTAAGAATCTACCTGC
>CANFTU010000208.1 GCA_947450005.1 Comamonadaceae bacterium
ATGGTCGCAGCCCCTCGGGCAGCGGGAGCGGGCGCGGAATTTCCGCCACCGGCTTTGGCTTGCGCCGGGCCTGATGTTGGTTGCGGCTTGTTCTGTGACCTAGTCTGTGACCTAGTCTGTGCGGTAGCTGGCGTGGCCGCTGCGTCAGGCTTGGCGGCGACGGCGCCCTGCCCCAGCTTCAATGTAGCCAGCGCCTGTAACGCCCCGCGCGCCTGCTTGCCCCACTCGGCCTTGAGCGCACCCAGGTTGCGGCTTTGACCCAGCTGGCGGCCATGCTCGTCCACCACCTTGAAGTTCATGAAAAAGTGCGGGCTCAGCATGTCGGCCTTGATGTCAGCGCGCACGATGTCCAACGAAGTCGCCTCGCGCACCAGCTTGAGCACCGCGTCCACCAAACTGCCCGCGCCAAAGCGTTCATCGCTCAGCGAGGCGGCCATGCGCGCTGCGGTTTCAGGCAGCGGCACCAGGCGTGAGCGGGGTCGCTGGTGCAGGGTTTTGAGCAGCGCCTGTACTTTATCTTTCAGCATCCCAGGCACCAGCCATTCACCGCGCTCATCGTTCACCTGGTTTAGCACGAACAGCGGCACCGTCACCGTCACCCCGTCCAGCGCGTCACCCGGCGCATGAAGATAGCTGGCCGCGCAGTCCACGCCGCCCAGCCGGATGGTCTTGGGAAACATGGCGGTGGTGATGCCTGCGGCCTCGTGGCGCATCAGCTCCTCGCGGGTCAGCAGCAAAAGCTGGGGCTGCTGTTTGGCCTCTTCGCGGTACCAACGCTCGCAACTGAATCCGCTGCACACATCGGCGGGCAGCTGCTGGTCGTAAAAGGCGTAAATCAACTCCTCGTCCACCAGCACATCTTGGCGACGCGCCTTATGTTCCAGCTCTTCCACCTGTTTGATCAGCTTGAGGTTGGCGGCCAGGAAGGGCAAGGGACTTTCCCATTGGCCGGCCACCAGCGCTTCGCGGATAAACACCTCGCGTGCACCGGCCAGGTCGACCCGCCCGTAGTTCACCCGCCGCCCGCTGTAAACCACGATGCCGTAGAGCGTGGCGCGCTCCAGCGCCACCACTTCGGCGGCCTTCTTTTCCCAATGCGGATCGAGCAGCTGTTTTTTCAGCAAATGGCCGCCCACCTGCTCAATCCACTGCGGGTCGATACCGGCAATGCCCCGGCCGAACAGCCGCGTGGTTTCCACCAACTCGGCCGCCACGATCCAGCGCCCCGGCTTCTTGGCCAGGTGCGCGCCCGGATGGGCAAAAAACTTGATGCTGCGCGCGCCCAGGTATTCGCCCTGCTGTCCTTCGCTTTCGACCTTGCAGCCCACGTTGCCCAGCAGCCCCGCGAGCATGGACATGTGCAACTGCTCGTACGAAGCGGCCGTAGTGTTCAGCCGCCATTTGTGCTCGGCCACCACGGTGTGGAGCTGGCTGTGGATGTCTTTCCATTCGCGCAGGCGGCGCACGTTGACGAAGTTTTGGCGCAGCAGCTGTTCGTATTGGCGATTGCTGAGTTTGTGTGCGCCGGCATTCTCACCACGCGCATCCGCTATCCATTTCCACAACTTCAGATACCCGCTGAACTCACTCTTCTCATCATCAAACTTCGCATGCGCCTGGTCGGCCTGGGCTTGCATATCCATGGGGCGGTCGCGCACGTCTTGCACGCTGAGCGCCGAGGCGATCACCAGCACTTCGTCCAGCGCATGGCGGCTGCGCGCCTCCAAAATCATGCGGCCCACGCGCGGGTCCAACGGCAGGCGTGCCAGTTCCTGGCCCAATGCCGTGAGCTCGTTGGCCTCGTCCACCGCGCCCAACTCGTTCAGCAGTTGATAGCCGTCTGCAATCGCCCGCCCCGATGGCCGCTCCAAAAACGGGAAGTCTTCCACCGCGCCCAGGCGCAGCGACTTCATCCGCAAAATCACACCCGCCAGCGAAGACCGCAGGATCTCCGGGTCGGTAAAGCGGTCGCGCCCGTCAAAGTCTTTTTGGTCAAACAGGCGGATACAAATACCGTCCGCCACCCGCCCGCAACGCCCGGCACGCTGGTTGGCCGAACTCTGGCTGATCGGCTCCACCAGCAACTGCTCCACCTTGCTGCGAAAGCTGTAACGCTTGATACGCGCCGTACCCGCGTCAATCACGTAGCGGATGCCCGGCACCGTGAGCGAGGTCTCGGCCACGTTGGTCGCCAGCACCACGCGCCGCCCGGTGTGGCCGTCAAAAATGCGGTCTTGTTCCGCCGGACTCATGCGCGCAAACAACGGCAGCACCTCGCAGCCGCGCATCACCGGCTGGTGGCTCAGGTGGCGGCGCAGATGGTCTGCGGCCTCGCGGATCTCGCGCTCGCCGGGCAGGAAAACCAAGATGTCGCCGCCCACCCCACCGCGCCACAGCTCGTCCACGCCAACGGCAATCGCGTCGTTCAGGTCGTACTCGCGGCTTTCCTCAAACGGGCGGTAACGCTGCTCCACCGGGAACATACGGCCCGAAACCATGATGACCGGCGCGGGCGTCAGCTTGCGGCCCTCGGGCGTGGGCTGCAGGCTCGCAAAGTGGTCGGCAAAACGCTGCGCGTCAATCGTGGCCGAGGTCACGATAATTTTGAGATCAGGGCGGCGCGGCAAAATCTGGCGCAGGTAACCCAGCAAGAAGTCGATGTTCAGGCTGCGCTCGTGCGCCTCATCGATGATGATGGTGTCGTAGGCGTTCAGCAGCGGATCGGTCTGCGTTTCGGCCAGCAAAATGCCGTCGGTCATCAGCTTCACCGACGCATCGCGCGAGAGCCGGTCCTGAAACCGCACCTTAAAGCCCACCACCTCGCCCAGCGGCGTCTTCAACTCCTCGGCAATCCGCTTGGCCACGCTGCTGGCCGCAATCCGCCGCGGCTGCGTGTGGCCAATCAGCTTGCCGCGCGGCGCGGGCCGCCCGTCGGCCAACATGGTGGGGTAATTGCACAGCCCGCGCCCCATGGACAGGGCAATCTTGGGCAGCTGCGTGGTTTTGCCCGAACCGGTCTCGCCGCACACGATGATGACCTGGTGCGCCGCCAGCGCAGCCATGATCTCCTCGCGCTTGGCGGAGACGGGGAGGCCTTCTGGGAATTCGATGTGCAGGGCGGGACGGGACGGGGGGGCGATCACGCTGGGATTATCCCAGCGAGCTAGGGCACTCCATTTCAGCAAGTACACCTCGGCCTGCGATCCATCACGCTCAAAATAATGCCACTCCCCGCTTTCGCTACATTAGCCCCTGAACAACCCACCCCGCCCATGACCTCTGTCTTCAACTTCACGTTCGTGCCTTGGTTCCGTTCCGTGGCGCCGTACATCCACAAGTTCCGCAACCAGACCTTTGTGGTGGGCATGGCGGGCGAAGCGATTGCGGCGGGGAAGCTGGCGCATATTGCGCAGGACCTGGCGATGATCCAGGCCATGGGCGTGAAGATTGTGCTGGTGCACGGCTTTCGGCCGCAGGTGAACGAGCAGTTGCAGGCCAAAGGCCATGTACCAAAGTACTCGCACGGCATCCGCATCACCGACGAAATAGCGTTGGACTGCGCGCAAGAGGCCGCCGGGCAACTGCGCTACGAGATTGAAGCCGCTTTCAGCCAGGGCCTGCCCAATACGCCCATGGCTGATTCAACCGTGCGCGTGATCAGCGGCAACTTCCTGACCGCGCGACCGGTGGGCATCGTGGATGGCGTGGATTTTCAGCACTCGGGCGTGGTGCGCAAGGTGGACACAGCGGGTATCAGCAAGTTGTTGGATATGGGCGCTATGCCGTTGCTCTC
>CANFTU010000209.1 GCA_947450005.1 Comamonadaceae bacterium
ACTTGCTGGTGGTGCCTACCGGATCGGCCTGGCACAAAAGCCGTCCGCTCAGCGATGCGCAACACCGGCTGGCGATGTGTGCATTGGCCTTCGGAGATATGCCGCTCGCGCGGGTCGACGATTGCGAAATCCTGCGCAACGGTCCGAGTTACACGGTGGATACCTTGGAAGCGCTGCACCGGGCCTATCCGGATGCAGAATTTTTCTTGCTGATGGGCCAAGACCAGGCGCAGCGCCTGGGTACCTGGAGCCGCGCCGGGGCCTTGCCGCAGTTGGCCACCCTGTGCGTGGCCGCACGTGCGGGGTCCGAGGCCCAGTTGCCGCCCAATGTGCGGCATCTACCCATGCCCCTGATGGAAGTCAGTTCCTCAGCGGTCCGCGCCGCCATCGCCGCTTCGGGCGAGACCAGCGCCATGCTGGCACCCTCCGTGGCGCGTTATATTGCCCAGCATAGGCTTTACGCCATCATTTCGTCTACCGAGAACTCTGATTGATGACCACCAAAAAAACTCCCGCACCCAGTTCCAGCGCCTCCAGCGGCAAAAAAGACGTTCAGAAACTGCAGCGCGCAGTTGTCGACGGGCTGGAGGATGTCAAAGCGCAAGACATTCAGGTCTTTGACACTGAGGCGCTCTCGTCGTTGTTCGAGCGGGTGGTGGTGGCTTCCGGTACCTCCAACCGGCAGACCAAGGCCTTGGCGTCCAGCGTGGTGGACGCAGTGCGCAAGGCCGGGTTCCCCAAGCCGCGCATCGAGGGTGAGGGCAACGGCGAATGGATCATCGTGGATTGCGCACAGGTGGTGGTGCATGTGATGCAACCTATTTTTCGCAGCTACTACCGGCTGGAAGAGCTGTGGGGTGACAAGCCCGTGCGGCTCAAACTCGGTGCGGAAAAACCCGGCCTGGTTAAAGCGGAAGTGCCGCCTGCGGCCAAGCCCGCTGCCAAAGCGGTACCGACGCCCTCGCTGCGCCGCTCCAGCGCGGCCAAGGCGGGTGTGGCCGAAGCCTTCCCCTCTAAGGCAGCGTTGAAAAAAGCTGCAGCCAAGACTGCCGTAAAGAAGGCGCCGGCCAAGAAGGCCGCAACGGCTGCTGCGAAACCTGCCGCTGCGCGAACCGCGAAGGTGCCCATCGTAGTCGTGAACGCGCCGGCTAAAAAGGTCCTCCGCAAGGCGGCGCCTGCAAAGACGGCGGTTGGTAAGTCGGCAACGGCGCGCAAGTGTCTGGCAGTCAAGGCTCCGGTTCGTAAGCCCGCTGCTGCGAAAGCTGCACCGCGCAAGGCCTAGCGCGTTGTGCTGCTGCGCATCGTGGCGGTAGGGCAAAGGGTGCCCGATTGGGCGCAGAGCGCCTGGGACGATTACGCCAAACGCTTTCCCCCGGAGATTCGCGTCGAGCTGAAGGCGGTTAAAACCGAGCCGCGCAGCTCTAAAACGCTGGAGACTTTGTACGCCGCCGAGCGCGCGCGCATCGAGGCGGCGATTCCCAGAGGCGCGCGCGTGGTGGCGCTGGACGAGCGGGGCGAGGCATTGGGCACCCAGGCGCTGGCCCGGCGTTTGACCTCATGGCAGGAGCAGGGCGACGTGGCGCTGCTGATCGGCGGCCCTGACGGGCTGGACCCGGCGCTGCGCCAGGCCGCCCACGAGCGCATCCGCCTGTCGGACCTGACGCTGCCGCACGCCTTTGCCCGCGTGCTGCTCGTTGAGCAACTGTACCGGGCCTGGTCAATCAACGCCAAACATCCGTATCACCGCGAATGAATCTGATAAGCCCCTCCATGGTGTACCTCGCCTCGCAGAGCCCGCGGCGCAGTCAGTTGCTGGAGCAATTGGGCGTGCACCACAGCCTTTTGTTACCTGCCGCTGATGAGGATGCGGAGGCGCTGGAAGCAGCGCTGCCGCGCGAAGCGCCTGCGGACTATGTGCAGCGTGTCACCCGTTTGAAGTTGGAGGCGGCTATGCGCAGGCGGATTGTGCGCGGCTTGCCGGATGCCCCGGTCCTGTGCGCCGACACCACAGTGGCGCTGGGGCGATCGATTCTGGGTAAACCGCGCGATGCGGTAGATGCCGCGCGCATGCTGGCGCGCCTGTCCGGACGCAACCACCGGGTGCTCACCTGCGTGGCGGTGGGGCAGGGCGCGCGCGTGGTGCAGGCGCTATCGGTTTCACAGGTGCGATTGGTGGCGATGAGCGCCGCCGAGATTGACCTGTATGTTGCCAGCGGCGAATCGATGGGTAAGGCCGGGGCCTACGCAGTGCAGGGCCTGGCGGCGGCGTATATTGCGCGGATCAGCGGGAGTTACTCTGGCATCATGGGACTGCCGCTGTATGAGACCGCGCACACGCTGCGGCAGTTTGCCTGAACGCCATGCTCCAAGATATTTTGATCAACTGGTCCCCGCAGGAGACACGCGTCGCCGTGGTGGAGAACGGTGCCCTACAGGAATTGCATGTCGAGCGCACCCTGGAGCGCGGCCTGGTGGGCAACGTTTATCTGGGTAAGGTGCAACGGGTATTGCCCGGCATGCAGTCGGCCTTCATCGACATTGGGCTGGACAAGGCGGCGTTTTTGCATGTGGCCGATGTCTGGCACCCGCCCGCTGAGGGCGAGACCATCAGCGCGGCGCGCAGCGCGCAAGGGCAGGTCCCGATTGAGCGGCAGGTTTTTGAGGGTCAGAGCCTGATGGTGCAGGTGCTCAAAGATCCGATGGGCAGCAAGGGTGCGCGCCTGTCGACGCAGATCAGCATTGCCGGGCGCATGCTGGTCTTTCTGCCGCAGGACGACCACATCGGCGTGTCACAAAAAATTCCGCTGGAGCAGCGCGAACATCTGCGCGCGCGGATGCAGGCATTGGCCGGGGGCGAGGGTGGCGGCTTCATCTTGCGCACCAACGCTGAGGACGCAAGCGACACAGAGTTGGCCGATGACATTGCCTATTTGCGCAAAGCCTGGGCGCGCATCAAGGCTGCCAGCCTGCGCCTGCCTGCGGCCAGCCTCTTGCACCAAGACTTGAACCTGATGCAGCGGGTGCTGCGCGATCTGGTGGGTGAGGGTACGCAGGCGATCCGCGTGGATTCGGGTGAACAGTGTGAGGCGCTCAAGGCTTTCGGCCTGGAGTTCATGCCCTCAGCGGCGGCGAAGTTGCAGCGCTACAAAGGTGAGCGGCCGATATTTGATTTGTTTGGCATCGACGAAGACATTGCCCGGGCCTTGGCGCGGCGGGTGGATTTGAAATCGGGCGGGTACCTGGTGATTGACCAGACCGAGGCGTTGACGACGATTGACGTGAACACCGGCGGTTTTGTGGGCGCCCGCAATTTTGATGACACCATTTTCAAGACCAACTTAGAGGCGGCCCATGCAATTGCACGCCAATTGCGGCTGCGCAATCTGGGCGGTATCGTGATTGCCGACTTCATCGATATGGTGCGCGAAGACCACCGCGCCCAGGTGCTGGACGCTTTGCGCCAGCAACTGCAAAGGGACCGTGTGAAGACCACTTTGGGCGGCTTTTCGCAGCTGGGCTTGGTGGAGATGACACGCAAGCGCACCCGCGATTCGCTGGCGCACATGCTGTGTGAGCCCTGTGCCGAGTGCCAGGGCAAAGGCACGGTTAAAACCGTGCGCACGGTGGCGTACGATATTTTTCGCGAAATCCTGCGCGAGGCGCGCCAGTTCAATCCGCGGGAGTTCCGCATCGTTGCCTCACCCAAGGTGATTGAGCTGTTCCTGGACGAAGAGCGCCAGCATCTCGAAGGCCTGAGCAGCTTTATCGGCAAACCGATTTCCCTGCA
>CANFTU010000210.1 GCA_947450005.1 Comamonadaceae bacterium
CGGTTTAGACCCGGATGTGCGCTTTGATAAACACAAGGCCGGTATCCAGGCCAATCGCTATGTCCAGCGTTATGGACTGCACTTACGCCCCGACTTGTATGCGCACCTCAACCCCATGCCCTATGGCGATGCGCAGTACATGGAGGTGGACCTGGCAATCCGCCTGCGCCAGGAAGGTTACGGGGTCTGGCAGGCCTGAAGGCCGCCGCGCCGTCGCGCTATTTGGTGCCGAAAATCCGGTCCCCCGCATCGCCTAGGCCCGGCATGATGTAGCCATGGTCATTGAGCTCGCGATCAATCGCGGCGGTGTAGATGTGCACATCGGGATGTGCGCCACGCATGGCGGCAATACCCTCGGGGCAGGTGAGCAGACACATGAATTTGATGGAACGGGGGTGGGTTTTTTTGATGCGGGTGATCGCCGCCACCGCCGAGTTGCCGGTGGCCAGCATGGGGTCGACCACAATCGCTTCGCGCTCTTCCATGTTCTGCGGCACTTTGAAAAAATATTCCACCGGCTGCAGCGTGTTGGGGTCACGGTACATACCGATGTGGCCCACGCGGGCGCCGGGTACGACCTGCAGCATGCCATCCAGAATGCCGGTACCGGCACGCAAGATACTGATCAATGCCAGCTTCTTGCCGTCAATGGTGGGCGCACGCATGGCCTCCATGGGTGTCTCAATATCGATGTAGGTCACCTCCATGTCACGCGTGACCTCGTAGGCCATCAGCATGGACAACTCGTTGAGCAAACGCCGGAAGCTGCTGGTACTGGCGTCTTTGCACCGCATCAGCGTCAGTTTGTGCTGGACCAGCGGGTGGGTGATGTGGTGGACGAAAGGATCGGCGTTCATACGGCTGCTCGCAAATGGGGTGGTGAGCCCCATTATCCCCAGAGTTGCTTAGAGTTCGCGCCAGGCCCGCCCCGAAGCTTTGAGTAAATCGTCCGCTTCAGCCGGGCCGTCGGAGCCCGCCGCGTAGTGCGCCAAGGGGGCCTTGCCGCCCGCCCAGTACTGTTGCACCGGCTGCACGATGCGCCAGCCTGCCATCACGCTGTCGGAGCGCTGGAACAGGGTGGCGTCCCCGATCATGCAGTCGTAAATCAGGGTTTCGTAACCCGTGCTCGGTGCGTTCTGGAAATAGTCTTTGTAATGAAAGTCCATGTGCACCTGGCCGATGGCAATCTTGGGGCCGGGGATTTTTGCGCCGAAGGAAAGCATCGCGCCTTCATCGGGCTGCAGCTTGATGACCAGCGCATTGGGCGTGAGCGCGTCGGTGGCGGTATTGCGGAACAGCGACAGCGGCGGGCGCTTGAACTGGATCACGATCTCGCTTTGGCGCTTGGTCATCGATTTGCCGGTACGCAGGTAAAAGGGCACGCCGGCCCAGCGCCAGTTGTCCACGCCGAGCTTGAGCGCCACATAGGTTTCGGTGCTGCTGCCGCTGGCCACGCCGTCTTCATTGGCGTAAGCCTTGGGGGCTTTGCCATCGCGCGCGCCGGCGGCGTACTGGCCGCGAACGCTGTCGGTGGCGGGGTCGACCGCGTGCACGGAATCCAGCACTTTGGTTTTTTCGTTGCGCACCGCATCCGCGTCGAAAGAGGCGGGCGACTCCATGGCAGTGAGTGCGAGCAACTGGAACACATGGTTGGGCACCATGTCGCGCATGGCCCCGGTGGTTTCATAAAAGGCCGCACGGGCTTCCACGCCCACGGTCTCAGCCACCGTGATTTGCACGTGGTCGATATGGTCGCGGTTCCACAGCGGCTCAAAAATGCCGTTGGCAAAGCGCATGAGCATGATGTTTTGCACGGTTTCCTTGCCCAGGAAATGGTCCATGCGGTAGATCTGCGACTCGGACAGGCTGTTGCGCAACTGGGCATTGAGCGCCTGGGCCGATGGTAGGTCGTGCCCGAAGGGCTTTTCCACGACCACGCGGCGCCAGTAATCCGGCGTTTCGGTGACCAATCCGGCGGCTCCGAGCTGATCGGTAATGGGGCCGAAAAACCGCGCACCCACCGCCAGATAAAACATCACGCTGTCGCCCACGCCGTGGCTGCCCTTGAGCTGGGTCAGCCGCTCTCCCAATGCCTGATAGGCCGCAGGGGATGAGAAGTCGGCTTGCATGTAGACGATGCTGCCGAGCAGGCGCTGCAGGCTGGGCTCGTCAATGGCCTGGCTGTAATGCTTGTCTGCGGCGAAGGCGCGGATGGCGGCCTCCACGTGGTCGCGGTATTGCTGGTCGGTTTGCTCAATCCGGTCCAGGCCCACCAGCGCGAATTGCGCGGGTAGCAATCCGGTGCGTGCCAGGTTGTAGAGCGCGGGCATTAGCAGGCGCTTGGTCAGATCGCCGCCAGCGCCAAAGATGACCATGCTGGAGGAGGGCGCTTGCTCGCCGTGCGGCGTAGGGGCGTGTTCAATGTCTTGGGCCACAGCGTGTCCTTCGGGTTAGGGGTGGAGGGATCGCGGGGCGCGGCTTACTTCTTGCCGCCTTCCTGGTGCCCGCCAAATTGCTTGCGCATAGCGGACAGCAGTTTTTCGGCAAAGGTGTGCTCTTTGCGCGAGCGGAAGCGGGTGTACAGCGCAGCGGTCAGCACATCGGCCGGTACCGCTTCTTCGATGGCCGCCTGAATGGTCCAGCGGCCTTCGCCGGAATCATCCACATAGCCCGAGTAAGAGGCCAACTCCGGGTCCTCAGCCAGGGAGATGGCCGACAAATCCAGCAACCAGGACGAGACCACGCTGCCACGGCGCCACAGCTCGGTGATGTCGGCCAGGTCCAGCGTGTAACGGCGCTCGGCGGGAATCGATTCCTGCGCCACGCCTTTGAGGATGTCCAGACCCTCAGCATACGCCTGCATCAGGCCGTATTCGATGCCGTTGTGGACCATCTTCACAAAATGGCCGGATCCGGCCGGACCGGTGTAGAGATAGCCTTCTTCGGCCGTCGATTGGCGGTTTTCACGGCCACGGGTTTTCTCAATCGTTCCCACGCCGGGTGCCAGGGTTTTGAAGATGGGATCCAGGTGGTCGAATGCCGCCTTGTCGCCGCCAATCATCATGCAGTAGCCACGCTCCAGGCCCCATACGCCGCCGCTGGTGCCGACGTCGATGTAGCGGATACCTTTGGCTGCCATGGTCTGGGCGCGGCGCACGTCGTCCTGGTAGTTGGAATTGCCGCCGTCTATGATGGTGTCGCCGGGTTCCAGCAACTCCCCCAATTGGCTGACAGTGGCTTCGGTGATGGCACCTGCGGGCAGCATGACCCAGATTGCGCGCGGCTTGGGCATCTGGCTGACCATGTGCGCCATATCGCGGCTGCCGGTGGCTCCCTCGCCTGCGAGTTGCTCCACGCTTTTCGCGTTGGTGTCATACACCACGCATTGGTGGCCGCCGCGCATCAAACGCCGCACAATATTTCCACCCATGCGGCCCAATCCGATCATTCCGAGTTGCATTCTTATTCCTTCGATAAATTTCCAACGAAGGGGGCAATATAAGGGCATATGGCCCAACCGGTCCGCAAGCCACTCGTCAGGCCGCGAACGGCGCTCGCTGAACCCGGGTCAGGCAGACCAGCTTTAGAGGGAAACCTAGGGTTTTGCCCTAGGTCGGGTAGGGGGTCTCCCCACAATAATGAATCCCGGATTCGCAATTACCCACGATGGAGAGAAGGCCCATGCAAGTTCATTTATCAGTCAACGGCAAAGACACCACGGTAGATGTGCCGCCCCAC
>CANFTU010000211.1 GCA_947450005.1 Comamonadaceae bacterium
GCTACGCTGCCCTGTGCAGTCCGGACGTTCCTCCAGTGCTTTGTTTCCAAAATTGCACCAGCGGTGGTCTGGCAGGCTTCACCCGCGCATTATCAGCCCGCGCCCCTGTGCATAAGGTTATGCCGGTGGGCGCTGAAGAACTGGCCGACAATGCGCGGCACGCGCACAGCGCAGCAGACCAACCCCCTCACAGGAGCACCCCATGAAAGCCGACAACATCCTCCACACCATCGGTAACACACCGCATGTGCGCATCAACCGCCTGTTTGGCGCGGGCGCCAACGTGTGGATCAAATCCGAGCGCAGCAACCCGGGCGGTTCGATCAAAGACCGCATCGCGCTGGCTATGGTGGAAGACGCGGAGAAATCGGGCGCGCTGAAGCCCGGCGCGACCATCATCGAGCCGACCTCGGGCAATACCGGCGTGGGCCTGGCGATGGTGGCAGCGGTCAAGGGCTACAAACTGGTTCTGGTGATGCCCGACAGCATGTCGGTGGAGCGCCGCCGCCTGATGCTGGCCTACGGTGCCAGCTTCGATCTGACGCCGCGCGCACTGGGCATGAAAGGTGCGATTGCCCGCGCCCAAGAGTTGGTGGCCGCCACACCCGGCGCATGGATGCCGCAGCAGTTTGAGAACCCCGCCAATATCGAGGTCCATACCCGCACCACGGCGCTGGAAATCCTGGCCGACTTCCCCGGAGGGCTGGACGCGATCATCACCGGCGTGGGCACGGGCGGCCATATCACCGGCGTGGCGCAGGTGCTCAAGGCCAAGTGGCCGGGCCTCAAGGTGTTTGCGGTAGAGCCCACACAAAGCCCGGTGATCTCCGGCGGCGCACCCTCTCCGCACCCGATCCAGGGCATTGGCGCGGGCTTCATCCCCAAAAACCTGCACACGGCGCTGCTCGACGGCGTGATCCAAGTGGACGCCGAACCGGCGCGCGAGATGGCGCGGCGCAGCGCGGCCGAAGAAGGCATTTTGGTGGGCATTTCCAGCGGCGCAACCTTGGCCGCGATCGCCCAGAAATTGCCGGAGCTGCCGGCGGGTGCGAAGGTGCTGGGCTTCAACTACGACACCGGCGAGCGCTACCTGTCGATCGAGGGCTTCTTGCCCACCGAATAAAGCGCACCTTCAGTCCAGCAGAAAGTTATTTTGCACCTGCCCGCCCACGATGGCCGTGGGGGCGGTGTCATCTTTCAAATCGACGCCCGATAGCTGGCGGTTGCGGGCTTGCTCCAGCAGATACACCAATTTGGCAGCAGCCGCCTCGTACGACAAACCGGCAGGCCGCACATTGGAAATGCAATTACGCGCCGCATCGGTCAAGCCCACGCGGGGCATCCAGGTGAGGTACAGGCCCATGCTGTCGGGCGAGCTCAAACCGGGCCGCTCGCCAATCACCACCACCACCGCACGCGCACCCAGCGCCTCGCCCACCGCATCCCCCACCGCCACGCGGCCCTGCTCCACGATGCACAGCGGCGCGATGCGCCAGTGTGTGACGGCCAGTTTGTGGCGCAAAGCTTCCAAAAAAGGCGGGGCGTTTTGCTGCACGGCCAGGGCCGACAGGCCATCGGCCACCACCAAAACGAGGTCAAACGGGCGCGGCAAGCCGCTGTGATCGGCTTCGCGCAAGGTTTGCAAACGGAGGCGCGAATCGGCGTTTAACAGGCGGCCCCAATCCGGCCGCTGCAGGTACTGGGCGCGGCTGGCCGCACCGCTGTGCAGGGCCAGGGGCGCTGACGCGCCGTGCAGCCAGGCGGCGGACATATCCTGCGTCAGTTGCGCGACATCGAGCGCCTGGTGCACCGCGTCGCGGGCCTCGGCATGGGCCTGCTGAAACTGCAAATGCGCCTGGGTGGGGAGGCTAACGCCGGCGCGGCCCAGCGCAATGCGCGCGTCGGTGAAGCGGCGTAATGCGGTCCACGGATTGGCAATCACCGGCTGGACCTGCGCCGTTGGCGCGATACCGTGGATGCTGTCGGTCATGGCTCAGGCCATCCTGCGCACGGCGTCGGCAAACACGTCGGGCCATTGCGCGCCCAGACGCATGCCGTCCGGGTGCGCGTGAAAAATCTGCATGCGCTGCAACCAGGCTTCGAATTCGGGCGCGGGGCGCAGGCCCAGCACGCGGCGCACATACAACGCGTCGTGGAACGAGGTGGTTTGGTAATTGAGCATGATGTCGTCCGAGCCCGGAATGCCCATCACAAAGTTGCAGCCCGCCACACCCAACAGCGTGAGCAGCACGTCCATGTCGTTCTGATCGGCCTCGGCGTGGTTGGTGTAGCAAACATCGCAGCCCATGGGCAGGCCGAGCAGCTTGCCGCAAAAATGGTCTTCTAAGCCGGCGCGGGTGATTTGCTTGGCGTCAAACAAATACTCCGGCCCGATAAAGCCCACCACGGTGTTCACCAACAGGGGTTTGAAATGGCGGGCCACGGCATAGGCGCGGGCCTCGCAGGTCTGCTGGTCCAGACCGTGGTGCGCGTTGGCTGAGAGCGCGCTGCCCTGCCCGGTTTCAAAGTACATCACGTTATCGCCCACGGTGCCGCGCCCCAGCGAGAGCGCCGCACTGCGCGCCTCAGCCAGCAAGGCCAGGTTCAGGCCGAAGCTGCTGTTGGTGGCCTCGGTGCCGCCGATGGACTGGAACACCAAATCCACCGGCGCACCCTGCTCGATGGCCTGCAAGGTGTTGGTGACATGGGTCAGCACGCAAGATTGCGTGGGGATGTCGTAGCGGCGGATCACGGCGTCGAGCATGGTCACGATTTGCACCACCTGCGCCACGTTGTCGCTGGCCGGGTTGATGCCGATCACCGCGTCACCGCTGCCGTACAAGAGGCCATCGAGCATGCTCGCAGCGATGCCAATGGCGTCGTCGGTAGGGTGGTTGGGCTGCAGGCGCGTGGCCATGCGCCCAGGCAGGCCGATGGTGTTGCGAAAGGCGGTGACCACCCGGCATTTTTTGGCCACCAAAATCAAATCCTGGTTGCGCATGGTTTTGCTGACCGCGGCTGCCATCTCGGGCGTGATGCCGGGGGCCAGGGCGGCTAGCGCCGCGCTGTCGGCGGCGTCGCTCAAAAGCCAGTTGCGAAAGTCGCCTACGGTCAAATGTCGCACCGGCGCGAAAGCCCCTGCGTCATGCGTGTCCACAATCAGGCGGGTGACTTCGTCTACTTCATAGGGCACCAGCGCCTCGCTCAAGAAGCGCGTCAGCGGTACTTCCGCCAATGCCATTTGCGCCGCTACGCGCTCGCGCGCACTGCCGGCAGCCACGCCAGCCAGCAAGTCGCCTGAGCGCAGGGGCGTGGCCCGCGCCATCAGCGCCTGCAGGTCAGGAAATTGGTAGGTGTGACTGCCAACCGTGTGGCGGAAAGCGGAGGTGCTCATGGCGAGTTAGTCACAAACGACTACATTGGGGCTCACCACTGTACATCGCACGCACGGGGGTGCGAAAAAACATTCCGCGTCAATTAATATTGAAAATGCAACGTGATACGTTACAATTTCAATGATGATTAATCGTGACGCCCTCAACACCCTCAGCCAGCGCCTACATGAAGCACCGGCCGCGGTGTTGCTCGGTCCGCGGCAGGTGGGCAAGACCACGCTGGCCTTGGAACTGGCAGAAAACTGGGCATCGGGCGCGGTTTACCTGGATTTGGAGCGCCCTGCCGACCGTATGCGCCTGGACGACGCA
>CANFTU010000212.1 GCA_947450005.1 Comamonadaceae bacterium
GCGCCGCCGCTCAGCGCCTGCACCAAGGTACCCAGCAAGCCCGCCGCCAACGGCGATTCGAACAGCACCGGACACTGCGTGGTGGGAATCTTGCGCGCGTTCAGGCGCGAAAGCGCACGTTCGGCCGCATAACGGCCCACGGCCTGGGGCGAAGCCAGATCTTCCGCGCGGCGCATCGAGCTGTACCAGCCGTCACGCTGCATCTTGCTGCCTTTGCCGGCAATAGGCGAGACCGAAATCGAATGGCGCGAACTCGCAAAACCGCCACGGAACCCGCGCGAATGGGCGCTGAAAAAATGCGATTGCTGCGCGGATACCGCACCGCCCTCACTGTTGGTGATGCGCTTGTCCACCGATAACGCGGCTGCTTCGCACTCGAGCGCAATCCGTGTGGCAGTTTCGCTGTCCACATCCCAGGGGTAGAACAATTCCAGGTCCCGGCTGCGCTCGGGCTCCGGGCAAATATCTGCTGCATCGGGCAGGCTGGCAAAGGGGTCTTCGGCGGTGAAACGCGCAATGTCATAGGCCGCACGTACCGTCTGCTTGATCGCGGTATCCGAGAAATCCGAGGTGCTGGCGTTGCCACGGCGCTGGCCGCAGTACACGGTCACACTCAGGCCCTTGTCACGGTTACGCTCCACGTTTTCCAAGGACCCGTTGCGCACGGATACGCTCAAGCCACAGGCTTCCGACACTTCGGCCGCTGCATCGGTCGCACCCAGCTTTTTGGCGGCATTCAGAGCCGCATCAACGCGCGACTCAAAAAAAGCCCGGCTGTAGGCGAAACCTTCCAGGGGCTTGGCGCTGCTGCGTGGGCGCTTGAGAGGTGGTTCGTGGGATAGGCCGGTCTTGGAGGCCGCTGCGGCGGCGCGTGGGGTGTTCTTCATAGCGAGGGCTATGATACTTGGCTATGTCGAGAAAACTGAAAAAAGGCTACTACGTCAAAGGCCACTTCGTAGCCGAGGGCAGCGCATTGGATCTGGAATACAAGCGCGAGCTCAAAGGAACGGACGAGCCCACGCGCACCGACCTCAAGCGTGAAAGCCTGGAAATCCAAAAACTCGGCGAAGACCTGCTGACATTGCGCGGCGAATTGTTTGAACGTTTGGGCCTGCCCGACAAGCTCAGCGATGCGGTCGCAGAAGCCAAACGCATCACCAACTTCGAGGGCAAGCGCCGGCAGATGCAATTCATCGGCAAGCTCATGCGTCTGCTGCCCGAAGAACAACACGCTGCCATCCGCCAGGCGCTGGTGGAACAACACACGCCCTCGGCCCTGCAAACCCAGACGCTGCATGCTGCGGAGGATTGGCGCGCCCGCTTGGTGGCGGACGACGATGCGCTGGGGCAATGGATCAACCTGAGCCCCCGCACCGACAGCCAGCAACTGCGTGCGCTGGTGCGCCAGGCCCGCAAAGACGCGCAACCCGAAAAGCGCGGCGCAGCGTCCCGCCACGGCCGCGCCTACCGCGAGATATTCCAGTTGGTACACGCCGAACTGTCCGGCGAGAACCCAGGCGACGCGCACACGCTGACCGGCACCGAACTTCCCACCAATCCCGGCATTGACACCTGAATCCCGCCATGCATGACCCCGTCAAAATAGGCATCGTCTCCATCAGCGACCGCGCCAGCACCGGTGTGTATGAAGACAAAGGCCTGCCCGCCCTGAAAGACTGGCTGGGCCGCGCTCTGCGCAACCCTATTCATTGGGAAGCGCGGCTGATTCCCGATGAGCAGGCGCAGATAAGCCAGACGCTGATTGAATTGGTGGACGCCGGTTGCTGCCTGGTGCTGACCACTGGCGGCACCGGCCCTGCCCTGCGCGATGTGACGCCCGAGGCCACACTGGCCGTTGCGCACAAAGAGATGCCGGGTTTTGGCGAACAGATGCGCCAGATCAGCTTGCAATTTGTGCCAACTGCCATCCTGTCGCGGCAAGTAGCGGTGGTACGCGACAAGGCCTTGATCCTGAACCTGCCCGGTCAGCCCAAAGCCATTGCCCAGACCTTGGAAGGCCTGAAGAACGCCGACGGCAGCGTGAAAGTGCCGGGCATTTTTGCCGCCGTGCCCTATTGCATCGACCTGATCGGGGGGCCATATTTGGAAACCGATGAGGCGGTGTGCGCAGCGTTCAGACCCAAGTCGGCGCAGCGGGTGCCGGGAGCGGCCTGACGCAGGCGGGTTACGAGCGGGTCAAATTAATCGAAGCTTGGCAACATCAGGCCTCTTTAAAAGGATTCAACACCTCCAACCCCAAGGCCTGAAAATCCGCCACATTGCGGGTGGCGATGGTCAAACCATGCACTTTGGCTGTAGCGGCAATCATGGCGTCTTCATACAGCGTGTCTGATTTGCGGTGCATCAAGCGCGCCCAAGCGGTGAATGCTGCTGCGTCCATGGGCAAGACGTTGTATGCGCCCGCCATCAAGGCCAGCCAGTCTTCAAGTTGCTGAGCCTTGACGGGGTCTTGCTCACGCGTCATCTCGATGCCCGCCTGGATTTCGCCTAAGGTGACCGCCGACACGTAAAGCTGGGCGTCATCCAGCGATTCCAGCCAAGCCACAACACCCCCGTGCGGGCGTGGCTTGCGCAACTCAGACACCACGTTGGTATCCAGCAAATACCGCTGCGTCACAGCATCGGCTCCACGGGCCGGCGCTGGGCTCGCCCCCGAGGTGCAACGCTCATGTCGGTACGGGCTTGGCCTGACAGCAGCAGTTGTTTTAACGAGGGGCGCGCTGCCGACTGCATACGCCGCCACTCCTGCACCGGCACCAGCACGGCAGCCTCTGTGCCGCGCCGGGTGACCATTTGGGGCCCCTCCAGCAGGCAAGCATCCAAAAATTCACTGAACCGCGCTTTCGCGTCTTGTACTGGCCATGTGTGCATCTCAACCCCTTTCAAACTAGTCATCTTTCTAGTCTGATTGCGATTCGGGCGCTTGTCAATCCAAACGCCAAATTTCCCCGATTGGCCCAGCCCAATTAGCCACCTATATACAACTATAGTATGCAAGAAATAGAGCTTTCCATAACTATCCAAGTTCACGTAACGAGTACTAAATGGGTCTTAACTGGAACGAGATTAAATCCAGAGCATTGCATTTCAGCCAAACATGGGCGGATGCATGCAACGAAAAGAGCCAAAGCACGCCGTTTTGGATCGACTTCTTTGAGATCTTTGGCATCACCAACAAACGGGTGGCCACCTTCGAGCACAACGTCAAAAAGCTCAGCGGCGCCCAAGGCTTTGTGGACCTGTTTTGGCCCGGCAAGTTGCTGGTGGAGCAAAAGTCCCTGGGCAAAGACCTGACCGTTGCCAACACGCAGGCGATGGACTACCTGCACAACATCCCCGATCACGAACTGCCCGACTTGGTGGTGGTGTGCGACTTTGGGCAGTTTGAGCTGCGGCCCTTGAAAGGCGGCGAGGTACTGCGCTTCAAGCTCAAAGACCTGCACAAACATGTGAAGCACTTTGGCGTGTTGCTGGGCTACAAGGTGCAAACCATTCGCCCGGAAGACCCGGTCAACATCAAGGCCGCCGAACGCATGGGCCGCCTGCACGACGCCCTCAAAGCCAGCGGCTACAGCGGCCACGCGCTAGAGGTGCTGCTGGTGCGCCTGCTGTTTTGTTTGTTTGCCGACGACACCGGCATCTTTCAGCC
>CANFTU010000213.1 GCA_947450005.1 Comamonadaceae bacterium
ACCGCCAAGGGCCAGGCAGCGACTGAGAACATCCTGACTGCACACCCCAACATCAAAGGCATTTTTGCCTCCAACGACAACATGGCCATGGGCGCGCTGGAAGCACTGCGCGCAGCCAAGAAGTTGAAGAACGTGATGGTGGTCGGCTTTGACGGTACGCCGGATGCCGCCAAGTCCATTCTGGCGGGCGAGCTGGCTGCATCCGTCGCGCAAGCACCGTCCAATATGGGCAAGTTCGCGATTGAGGCTTTGCTCAAGCTGAAAAAAGGCGAGAAAGTGGACGCCTGGGTTGACACCGGCACCGTCATGGTGACCAAGGACAACGCCGCGCAATACAAGTAAGCGCACAGCGCCGCTGTAAACAGCAAAGGCCTGTCACCTTGTGGGGTGGCAGGCCTTTTTTGCGGGCGCTGGTCGCGCCAGGGTGTTTTAGTTGGGCCGCTGGTCGGTGCTCGGGCGCTTCCACAGGTTGATGCCACCGTCCACCGCGTGCTGGTCAATCGCCGCCAGTTCGGCGGCGGAAAAGTCCAGCTTGCGCAAAGCACCGGCCAACTCGGTCACCTGCGATGCTTTGCTGGCGCCGATCAGCGCGGTTGTCACGCGCGGGTCGCGCAGCACCCAGGCGGTGGCCATTTGCGCCAGGCTCTGGCCACGGGCTTGGGCGATCTCATGGAGCGCGCGCACATGGCGCAGGTTCTGCTCCGTCAAATGGTCGGCCGTGAATGAGCCGCCGCCGGGGCGGTTGATGCGTGCGTCTGCGGGAATACCGTTCAGGTATTTGTCGGTCAGCAGCCCTTGTGCCAGGCAGCTGAAGGCGATGCAACCGGTGCCGGTGTCCGCCAGGGTGTCGAGCAGCTCGTCCTCGATCCAGCGGTTGAGCAGGCTGTACGACGGCTGATGGATCAGCGCTTTGATGCCCATGCTTTTCAGAATCGCCGTGGCTTCGCGGGTTTTGCCCGCCGAGTAGCTGCTGATGCCCACATACAGCGCCTTGCCCTGCTGCACTGCGGTGGCCAGCGCGCCCATGGTCTCTTCCAACGGCGTGTCGGGGTCAAAGCGGTGGCTATAAAAGATGTCCACATAGTCCAGGCCCATGCGTTGCAGGCTTTGGTCCAGGCTTGCCAGGACATATTTGCGCGAGCCGCCGCCCTGGCCGTAAGGGCCGGGCCACATGTCCCAGCCGGCTTTGCTGGAGATGATCAGCTCGTCGCGGTAGGGTTTGAAGTCGCGCCGCATGTGTTCGCCAAAGTTGATCTCGGCGCTGCCATAGGGCGGGCCATAGTTGTTGGCCAGGTCAAAGTGGTTAATGCCCAGATCAAACGCGGTGCGCAGCATCTCGCGCTGAGTTTGCATCGGCGTGGTGTCGCCGAAGTTGTGCCACAGGCCCAGGGTGATGGCGGGGAGTTGCAGTCCGCTGGTGCCGCAGCGGCGGTAGGGCATGCGGCCGTCGTAGCGGTCCGCGTGGGCTTGGTAGGTCATGGTGTGCGTTGGGGTGAGTCAAAGAAAAAGGCGCGCGCCTTGGTGGGCGCGGAGCATTGTCGCCGCCTTTTGCGGCAGGCCGGTCCAGCCGGATTCAGAGCGGCGCGTCGGGATGCGGCGATCCGTGGTAACCGCCCCACACGGATTGGTCGTATTCGATCACTGAGCCGGTCATCAGACCGGACTCGTCGCTGCACAAGAACGCCACTGCGCGGGCGACTTCATGCGGATCGACGAGGCGGCCGAAAGGTTGCTTGGCAGCCGCGTGTTCGAGCCAGTCGGGGTCGGAGCCATGGAACTCGCGCTGGATGCGGTCTTCGCCTTCGGACGCCATCCAGCCGATATTCAGCCCGTTGACGCGGATGCGGTTGCGCAGCAAGGCATAAGCGCTGTTGCGGGTCAGCGTGGCCAGCGCGCCTTTGGATGTGCAGTAGGCGGCAATAAAGGGCTGCCCGGCCAGCGCCGACATGGAGCCGATATTCACAATGCTGCCGGCAATCTGGTCGCGCCGCATCAGCTTGACGGCTTCTTGCATCAGGAAAAACGGTGCGCGCACGTTGATCGCCATCATGCGGTCAAACAGCGCCGGGTCGGTGTCCAGCAGCGTGCCGCGGTCGGTAATGGCTGCCGCGTTGACCAGTACATCCACGCGGCCAAACTCGGCATCGGCTGTGGCGATCACCGTGCGGCAATCCTCCACCTTTTCCAAATCGGCCTGCACAAACACCACGCGCACGCCGCTAGCCTGCGTGATCTGTTGTGCTTGTGCGCGGCCTTTTTCTTTCTGCCGCCCGCAAATCACCACGCCGGCTGCGCCGCGCTGTGCCAGCAAGAGCGCAATCGCCGCGCCAAGGCCTTGGGTGCCGCCGGTGACGACGGCGATCTTGTTGTGCAGTGTGGCAGGGCTTGTATTCATGCAATGCGTTTCTCAGCGTGTGCGCGCAGGGCGCTGTGGAAGGTGGAAGCAGGCCATTTCTCTTTCAAGGCTAACAGCAGCAAGGCCTGTTGGCTGGGTGGTGCGAGGCCACCGGCAGGCGGGTCGCGGTCCAGGTTGGTGGGAAAGGCGTAGCCCTCGGCGCAGGCGGCTACGGCATATGCAATGTGCTGCGCGTCCAGCTGCCCGCTGGCTTGCAACGCCAGCAGCGCAGGGTAGGCTGCGGCGCACATGGCCTGGCGGTCCACGGCTTCCATGGCGCGCCCGAAGGCGGATGAGACCTGCAGCAAATTGGCCAGGCGGCGCACATCCGGTGTGCGGTTGTGGCCGGCCGCATGCAGCAGTGCCGGGTTGAAAAACACGGCGTCGCCTTTGCGCAGCGGCAGTTGCACGTGGTGGGCATCAAAATACGCCTGGAATGCGGGCTGTCCCGAGACCAGATAACCCGGCAGGTACTTCTGCGAATGGGGCAGGTACAGCGTGGGGCCGCTTTCCACCGGCATGTCCACATGCGCCACCGCGCCTTGCAGCGTCAATCCGGGTGAAAGCCGGTGCACATGTTCCGGATAGCGTTGCGCGCCCGCGGCGTCAAAAAACCCCAAGTGGTAATCGCGGTGCACCACCTGGGCTGCACCCCCGGGGTTGACGCAGTTGACCTGCGAGGTCATCTGGTATCCCGGACCCAGCCAGGCCGCGCAGGCCCAGGCCACCATCTCATTGGCGTAGTAGCGCGCAAACAACGCCGGGTCCACCAGACACAGCTTTTGCAGCGCATTCCAAACCCGGTCATTGGCACCCGGCTGGGCAAAGTGATCGGCCCCGCCGCCGTGCGCGCGTTGCGCGTCAATCATCTGCATAAAAGCGGCGCCCACTGCATCCACCAGCGTGTGGTCGGCGTACGCGCCTTGCATCACCAAAACCCCCGGGCCGTCCATCCACACCCGCACCCATTCGGCTTGCAGCGCGCGTGCCACAACACCATCGGCATCCGCACGCGCCCGCAGCGCTGCGCAGTCGTACACCGGTACGCCCAGCGTGATCATTGCGGCGTGCGGATAATCCGACGCGAGAGTCGGCGTTCGCGTGATGGCGGCCAGATCGGCTACACGGCAGGAGGCAAGTGTGTGCATCGCGGAATTACACCATCGCGCGCTGGGCTGTGCAGCCGCATCAGGCGGCAGGCTCGCCAAACACCGAAGCCCATA
>CANFTU010000214.1 GCA_947450005.1 Comamonadaceae bacterium
ATGGCCGGTGACCTGGACATGGGCCATGCCCGCGCCTTGCTGGCCCTGGACAAGGCCAACCAGATCAGCGCCGCCAGCCAGATTGCGGCCAAAAAAATGTCCGTGCGCGAAGCCGAGAGCTTGGTCAAAAAACTTGGCGCCGAGTTCTCACTCAAGGCGGTCAAGCCCGCGCGCGAGAAGTCACGCGACATCAAACGCGTGGAGGAAGAGCTCTCCGATTTGTTTGCCGCACAGGTGGAAATCAAGGTCAAAAAACGCGTCAAACGCGCCGGCCGCTTGACCGAGATGGGCGAGCTGAGCATCCAGTTCGGATCACTCGACGAGCTCAACGGTCTGATCGAACGTCTCTCGCCCAACGTGGCCCGCTAGCGCGCTGCGATCACCGGCGCACCTCTTCGTGTTCCAGCGTTTTGTTCCGCCCTGGCCCGCGCCGGCATTGATAGGCTGGGGCCTAAGCTGGGCCGTGTTCCGCTGGTTGCTGCAGTCGGATATGTCGCCCGGCATGGCCAGCCCGATTGCTGCCATGGTGGGTGTGGCCATCAGCCCCATGGGCCGCAGTTGGTGGCGCCGGCTGGCGATTGCCGGGGGCTTTCCCATCTCGCTGGCGGTGACCGTGTTGGGCACGCAATCGGATCTGGCGGCCTGGGTGTGGCTTTTGCCGCTGGCGCTGCTGCTGCTCGTGTATCCCATTAACACCTGGGCCGATGCGCCCTTGTTCCCCACACCGCGCAAGGCTTTGATGGGCCTGCGCGCCATCATCCGGCTGGATCCGAACGCCCGCGTGTTGGACGCCGGTTGCGGGCTGGGGCACGGCTTGCGTGCCCTGCGGCTGGCCTACCCGAAGGTGCAGTTGGAAGGCGTGGAGTGGAGCGCCAGCCTCTTTGTGCTGTGCAAAGCGCTGTGTCCTTGGGCCAGGCTGCAGCGGGGCGATATGTGGGCCGTGGACTGGGCTGCGTATGACATGGTGTACCTGTTTCAGCGTCCCGAGAGCATGCCGCGCGTGGTGGAGAAAGCGCAGAGCATGCGCGCCGGTAGCTGGTTGGTCAGTCTGGACTTTGAGGCCATTGGTATCGTGCCCCACACCCAGCTGACCACACCCGCGGGTAAGTCCATATGGGTGTACCGGCTGCCCTTACGCGGTGCGCCATAAGGGCCGTTCAGCCCTGACGCAGCGTGAAAATTTTGCCGGGGTTGAGGATGTTGAGCGGGTCCAGCGCTTGCTTGATGGTGCGCATCATGTCGACCGCGCCGGTGCCGACCTCTGCGATCAAGAAGTCCATTTTGTGCAGGCCGATACCGTGTTCCCCGGTACAGGTGCCACCCAGGCGCAGCGCGCGGCTGACCAGCTGGCTGTTCAGGCGTTCGGCGGTTTCACGCTCGGTGGCGCTGGCGGGGTCGATCAGATACCCCATGTGGAAATTGCCATCGCCCACGTGGCCGACCATGAAATACGGGATACCGGCTTCTGTGGCTTCCTGCACCGAATCCAGCAGCGCATCGGCCAGACGCGAAATCGGCACACAGGTGTCGGTGGTGATACAGCGGCAGCCCGGACGTGATTGGACGCCCGCAAAATAGGCGTTGTGGCGTGCCGTCCACAGCCGCGTGCGTTCTTCAGGCGTTTGCGCCCACTGAAAGCCATGGCCCCGGTTGTCGGCCACGATCTCCTGCACGGCGGCAATCTGCTCTTGCACCCCAGCGGGTGAGCCGTGGAACTCCATCAGCATCATCGGTCCCTCCGCCAGCCCCAGCTTGGAATGCTGGTTGACCATGCGCACGGTGTTGCCGTCCAGCAGTTCACAACGCGCAATCGGGATGCCGAGTTGAATGATCTGGATCGTGGTGTTCACCGCATCGGCCAGATCGTCAAACGCACAGGTCGCGGCCATGATGGCCTCGGGCAGCGGATAGAGCTTGAGCGTGATTTCGGTGATCACACCCAGCGTGCCTTCGCTGCCCACCATCAGACGTGTCAGGTCGTAGCCGGCAGATGATTTTTTAGCCCCCGTGCCGGTGCGTATGGCGTCGCCGCTGGCAGTCACCACTTCCAGAGCCAGTACGTTCTCGCGCATGGTCCCGTAGCGCACGGCGTTGGTCCCGCTGGCGCGGGTGGCACACATGCCGCCGATGCTGGCGTCTGCACCCGGATCAATCGGGAAGAACAAACCGGCCGACTTCACCGCCTCGTTGAGCTGTTTTCGCGTGACGCCGGGTTGCACGGTCACGGTCAAATCGGCGTCGTGGATGGCCAGCACCTGGTTCATGCGGCCCATGTCCACGCTGATGCCGCCCTGCACCGCCAGCAGATGGCCTTCCAGTGACGAGCCCACACCAAAAGGGATTACCGGCACCGCATAGCGCGCAGCAATCTGTAAGAGGCGCTGCACATCCTGCGTGCTTTGCGCAAACACCACGCCGCCCGGGGGTGGCACATCAAACGCCGATTCGTCGCGGCCGTGCTGCGCGCACACGGCAGCCGCGTTGGAGAACTGCGGCCCGAACGCTGCACGCAGTTCGTCTAGCATGGCCTGGGGCGGATGCCGCATGGCGGCGTGCGAAATAGCCTGGTGTGCAGACAGCGGTGCGTTCATGGTGCGTTCCCGGAATATGCAAAGCGTCAATAATGCCACTTTCACAGGAACAAGCACATGGGAAACCGTTTGACACAAATTGCCACGCGCACTGGCGACGTGGGCACCACCGGCCTGGGAGACAACTCCCGCGTCTCCAAGAACAGCTTGCGCGTGCACGCCATGGGCGATGTGGACGAGCTCAATTCCAACATCGGTGTGCTCTTGTGCGAAGACATGCCGCAGCGTGTGCGCACGGTATTGGTCGAGATCCAGCACCAGCTTTTCAACCTGGGTGGCGAGTTGTCTATCCCCGGATTTGAGCTGCTCAAAGAGGAGGCCGTGTTGGCGCTGGACCAGGCGCTGGCCGAGTTCAATGCCGACCTGCCCGCGCTGCTCGAATTCATCCTGCCCGCTGGCACCCGCGCCGCCGCACTGGCGCATGTGTGCCGCACCGTGGCCCGCCGCGCCGAGCGCGCCGTGGTGGCCCTGGGCAATGAAGAAGCCCTGAAAGAGCATCCCCGCCAGTACCTCAACCGCTTGTCAGACCTGCTGTTTGTGCTGGCCCGCGTGCTCAACCGCCACCGCAGCGACGGCAGCTCGGGCGATGACGTGTACTGGAAAAGCGAGCGCGTCGCGCAGAACTAAGCTACTGCGCCAAGGCGCGCGCCTGGCGTGTCTACATCTCGTCCTGCCACCAATACCACTTGTAGAGGAACTGCTGCCCCAGGCGCCTGAAAGGCGCCAAAGCCTCCGCGCGGAAGAGCTTGAAAAAGTTGGGGTATTCCAGCGGCGAGTTGTAAATCGGCAAATCAAATACCGCGTCGTTGCCGTCTTTACCGGCCACCCGCTGCGCCACCCGCTTGCCCGCCCAAGTGGAAAACGACACGCCGTTGCCGCCGTAGCCCACCGCGTGCCAGACCGTTTGCGCCGGGTCCGGCCGGGTGATGCGCGGCATCATGTCGTGGCTCACATCCACCCAACCCCACCAGGAGTAGTCGATGGGAATACCGGCCAGCGGCGGGAACTTGCGCGCAATCGC
>CANFTU010000215.1 GCA_947450005.1 Comamonadaceae bacterium
ATGGGGCGGGCCAGACACAAAAGGCTGAGCAAATCGTCCGCACGCCCGTGCAGCAGCTTGGCCATGAAGTCGGCGCTGGCCGGGGCGATCAGAATGGCATCCGCCTCGCGGGACAGATTGATATGCGCCATGTTGTTGTCAGGCCGACGATCCCATTGGGAGTCAAAAACCGGCCGCCCGCTCAAAGCTTGCATGGTCACCGGTGTTATGAACTGCGCGGCTGCCTCGGTCATCACGACCTGCACCGTGGCGCCTCCCTTCACCATGGCGCGGCACAATTCGGCTGCCTTGTAGCAGGCGATACCTCCGCTGAGGCCCAGAACAATGTGTTTGCCTTGCAGCTGCATGGTGTGGATTGGGTTCCGGATTTTGGGGGTTCGGGGGTCGACTCAGGGGCCTGCGGGGCGCGGGTCGCAATGTAGCAGACGCCTATAATCGCGCTTTACCAGCTCCCGAACCCTGCGGTTCGTCTTCGCCATGACCAAATTTGTCTTTGTCACTGGCGGCGTGGTGTCCTCCCTGGGTAAGGGAATCGCCTCAGCCTCCCTCGCTGCGATTTTGGAGTCGCGAGGCCTCAAAGTCACCTTAATTAAGCTGGATCCCTATTTGAACGTCGATCCCGGCACCATGTCGCCCCTGCAGCACGGTGAAGTTTTCGTGACCGACGACGGCGCGGAAACCGACCTTGATCTCGGCCATTACGAGCGTTTTGTTGAGACGCGTATGCGCAAGTCCAACAATTTCACCACCGGACAAATTTACCAAAGCGTGCTCGACAAAGAGCGCCGCGGCGATTACCTGGGCAAAACCGTGCAGGTGATTCCGCATGTCACCAATGAGATTCAGGAATTCGTCAAGCGCGGCGCGCGCTACGGCGAACCCGACGCGGTGGATGTGGCCATTGTCGAGATCGGCGGCACCGTGGGTGACATCGAATCCCTGCCATTTTTGGAGGCGGTGCGCCAGCTCAGCCTGCAACTCGGCGCTAACAACAGCGCTTTTGTGCACCTGAGTTATGTCCCCTGGATTGCCGCTGCCGGCGAGCTCAAGACCAAGCCCACCCAGCACACCGCCAAGCAGTTGCGGGAGATCGGCATCCAGGCCGATGCGCTGGTCTGCCGCGCCGACCGGCCCATTCCCGACGAAGAGCGCAACAAAATTTCGCTTTTCTCCAACGTTCCCTTGTGGGGTGTGATTTCGATGTGGGATGTGGACACGATTTACAAAGTCCCCCGCATGCTCCATGAACAAGGGCTCGATGGCCTGATTTGCGACAAGCTGCGCTTGAGCACGCCACCTGCCAACTTGAAACGCTGGGACGATTTGGTCTACGAGACCGAGCACCCGCAGGGAGAAGTCCAAATTGCGATGGTCGGCAAGTACGTGGATTTGTCCGACAGTTATAAGTCGCTCAACGAGGCGCTGCGCCACGCGGGCATGAAAAACCACGTCAAGGTCCGGATTGCTTATATCGATTCGGAAACGCTGGATGCCGACTCGGTGCAGCAACTTGCCAAGTACGACGCGGTGCTGGTGCCCGGCGGCTTTGGCAAGCGGGGTATTGAGGGCAAGATCAAAGCGGCACGCTTTGCCCGCGAAAACCGGGTGCCGTACCTGGGCATTTGTTTGGGCATGCAGGTGGCCACCATCGAATTCGCCCGCCATGTAGCAGGCCTGACCGATGCCAACAGCACCGAGTTCGAACCCGACAGTCCCAACCCGGTGATCGCGCTCATTACCGAGTGGAAAGACGCCGACGGCACCATCAAGACCCGCGACCAGAATTCCAACCTCGGTGGCACCATGCGTCTGGGCGCGCAAAGCTCGGACGTGGCCCAAGACACCATCGCCCACCAGATCTACGGCAGCGTGGTCACCGAGCGGCACCGCCACCGCTACGAAGCCAATGTCAATTACCTTGCCGCCCTGCGCCAGGCTGGTTTGGTGATATCCGCGCTGACCCAGCGCGAGCAACTGACCGAGATGATTGAGTTGCCGCGCAGCGTACACCCTTGGTTTGTGGGTGTGCAATTCCATCCCGAATTCAAGTCCACGCCGTGGGATGGACACCCCTTGTTCAATGCCTTCATCAGTGCCGCCTTGGAACACCAGGGCTCGGGGCGTCCCCTGAAAGTTGCCGCATGAAATTGTGTGGTTTTGAGGTCGGCGTGCATCGGCCGATATTTTTGATTGCCGGCCCCTGCGTGATCGAGTCCGAGCAACTGCAGATGGATACGGCCGGCACGCTGAAGGAAATCACTGCCGCGCTAGGCATTCCCTTCATTTTCAAAAGCAGTTTCGATAAAGCCAACCGTTCCAGCGGAACCACGTTTCGCGGCCCCGGCATTGAGCGGGGTCTGGAGATTCTGGCCAAGGTCAAACGCGAGTTGCAGGTGCCGGTACTCACCGACATCCACAGCGAAGACCAGATTGCCCAAGTCAGCGCGGTGGTCGATGTCTTGCAAACCCCCGCATTCCTGTGCCGCCAGACCGATTTCATCCGCGCAGTGGCGCAGTCCGGCAAGCCGGTGAATATCAAGAAGGGCCAGTTCCTTGCCCCTGGCGATATGAAAAACGTCATCGACAAGGCCCGCGCAGCAGCGCGCGAGGCCGGCCTGCCCGAAGACAACTTCATGGCCTGCGAGCGCGGAGCGAGTTTTGGCTACAACAACCTAGTCTCCGATATGCGCTCGCTGGCGATCATGCGCGACACCGGCGCGCCAGTGGTGTTTGACGCGACGCACTCGGTGCAATTGCCCGGCGGCCAGGGCACCAGCTCTGGAGGTCAGCGCGAAATGGTCCCCGTGCTGGCGCGCGCGGCGGTGGCGGTGGGCGTTGCCGGTTTGTTCATGGAAACCCATCCGGACCCTTCCAAGGCGCTGAGTGACGGGCCCAACGCGGTTCCGCTGCACCACATGAAGGCCTTGCTGGAGACGCTGGTGGCTTTGGACTTCGTAACCAAAAAGAATCCGTTTTTAGAAAATAGTTTCACGTAATTCGCGTACAACCTGGCTTGGTCATGCAGCTGCATACCGACCCAACCATTTGAAAGAACTTTGATGAGTGCAATCGTTGACATCGTAGGCCGCGAAATTTTGGACAGCCGGGGCAACCCCACGGTGGAATGTGATGTGCTGTTGGAGTCCGGCACCATGGGCCGCGCGGCCGTGCCCTCCGGCGCATCCACCGGCAGCCGCGAGGCGATTGAATTGCGTGACGGCGACAAGAGCCGCTACGGCGGCAAGGGCGTCTTGCGCGCGGTTGAGCACATCAACACTGAGATATCCGAAGCCGTGCTGGGTTTGGATGCGTCCGAACAGGCCTTTTTAGATAAAACGCTGATCGATCTGGACGGCACCGACAACAAATCCCGCCTGGGCGCCAACGCCATGCTGGCGGTTTCGATGGCCGTGGCGCGCGCGGCCGCTGAAGAAGCCGGCCTGCCCCTGTACCGCTACTTCGGCGGAATGGGTGCGGTGCAAATGCCGGTGCCCATGATGAATGTCATCAACGGCGGCGAGCATGCAAACAACAACCTCGACTTGCAAGAGCTGATGATCATCCCCCTGGGTGCGCCCAGCTTTCGCGA
>CANFTU010000216.1 GCA_947450005.1 Comamonadaceae bacterium
CCCGGGTTGATGCAGTCGGTCGCGCCCATGACGCGGGCCAGATCAAACTTGCCGGGGTTGGTGTCGATGCCGATGATGCGCCCCGCCCCCGCCATGCGCGCGCCTTGCACCACGGCCAGGCCGATACCGCCCAAGCCGAACACCGCGACGGTATCGCCGGCCTTGACTTTGGCGGTGTTGCTGACCGCGCCCAGGCCGGTGGTGACGCCACAGCCCAGCAGGCAGACTTTTTGCGGATCAGCAGCGGGGTTGATTTTGGCCAGGGACACTTCGGCCACCACGGTGTATTCGCTGAAGGTGCTGGTGCCCATGTAATGGAACAGCGGCTGGCCCTGGTAGCTCAGGCGCGATGTGCCATCGGGCATAACGCCCCGCCCCTGGGTAGCGCGTACCGCTTGGCACAAATTGGTTTTGCCCGAAAGACAAAATTTGCACAGGCGGCATTCGGCGGTGTACAGCGGAATCACGTGGTCGCCCGGCGCCACGCTGGTCACGCCCTCGCCCACTTCCACCACGATACCCGCGCCCTCGTGGCCCAGGACCGCCGGAAACAAGCCCTCGGGATCATCGCCGGACAAGGTGTAGGCGTCGGTGTGGCACACGCCGGTATGGCTGATGCGCACCAGCACCTCACCTTTGCGCGGCGGCGCGACATCGATCTCCACCACTTGCAGGGGCTGCTTGGCCCCAAAGGCCACTGCGGCGCGTGATTTCATATTGGTCTCCTCGGTTGGGCCCCAATATAGCGGCCAGTCTGACCCCGTATCCCAATGGGGCTACCCCTTGCGGCCTTGCTAGGATGCCTGCCGTAACTGCCGCCGCCGCGCGACACCCCTCTTCATCCGCCAGGAACACGCCATGGAATCCAATAAATACCCCGTCCGCCGCAGCCAGGCCTGGTTTGGCCGTCAGGACAAAGACGGTTTTGTGCACCGCAGCTGGCTCAAAAACCAGGGCTACCCGCACGATGAGCTTGACGGCCGCCCGGTCATCGGCATTTGCAACACCTGGAGCGAACTCACGCCCTGCAACGGGCACTTCCGGGAAATCGCGGAGTTTGTGAAGCGCGGGGTTTATGAGGCCGGGGGCTTTCCGCTGGAGTTTCCTGTGATGTCGCTGGGCGAGACCCAGTTGCGCCCCACCGCCATGCTGTTTCGCAACCTGGCGAGCATGGACGTGGAGGAAAGCATCCGCGGCAACCCGATTGACGGCGTGGTGCTGCTCATGGGCTGCGACAAGACCACGCCCTCGCTCTTGATGGGTGCCGCCAGTTGCGACCTGCCCACCATCGGCATTTCGGGCGGGCCCATGCTCAACGGCAAATTTCGGGGGAAGGACATCGGCTCGGGCACGGGCGTGTGGCAAATGTCGGAGATGGTGCGCGCCGGTGAGATGAGCCAGGCCGACTTCACCGCCGCCGAGTCCGATATGCACCGCTCCAAAGGCCATTGCATGACGATGGGCACCGCCAGCACCATGGCCAGCATGGTCGAGGCGCTGGGTATGTCGCTGCCCGAAAACGCGGCCATTCCCGCTGCCGATACCCGGCGCAACCGGCTGGCGCAGATGAGCGGGCGGCGCATCGTCGAAATGGTCGAGCAGGACCTGAAGATGTCCAAAATCCTGACACGCGAAGCGTTTGAAAATGCGATCCGCACCAACGCGGCCATCGGCGGCTCCACCAATGCGGTGATCCACCTGATCGCGATTGCCGGGCGCATGGGCATACCGCTGACGCTGGACGACTGGGACCAACTCGGCGCACAAGTGCCCTGCCTGTTGAACCTGCAGCCTTCCGGCAAATTCCTGATGGAAGATTTTTATTACGCCGGCGGTCTGCCGTCGGTGATGCGCGAAATCCAGCATCTGCTGCACACCGAATCCCTGACCGCCAACGGCAAGACGATTGGCGAGAACATTGCCAACGCGCCTTGCTACAACCGCGAAGTCATCAAGACACCGCAAGAGCCGTTTATGAAAGACGCCGGCATTGCCGTTCTGCGCGGCAATCTCGCACCCGATGGCGCGGTGATCAAGCCATCAGCCGCGTCCGCGCACCTGATGCAACACCGGGGCCGCGCCGTGGTGTTTGAGAATATCGAAGATCTGCACGCACGCATCGACAGCGACGACCTGGACGTGGACGAACATTGCGTCATGGTGCTGAAAAACTGCGGTCCGCGCGGCTACCCCGGCATGGCCGAAGTGGGCAATATCCCGCTGCCGCCCAAGGTGCTGAAAAAAGGCATTACCGACATGGTGCGCATCAGCGACGGGCGCATGAGCGGCACCGCCTACGGCACCGTGGTTCTGCACACATCACCTGAGGCCGCTGCCGGTGGCCCGCTGGCCCTGGTGCAAAACGGCGACATGATTGAGCTCGACGTAGCCGGGCGCAGGCTGCATCTGGACGTGAGCGATGCGGAGCTGGCCGAACGGCGCCAGCACTGGGTCGCGCCACCCGCACCCGCAAGGGGTTACCAAAAGCTGTACGTGGACCATGTGCAGCAGGCTCATCTGGGCGCGGATCTGGATTTTCTGGTGGGCAAAAGCGGGGCCGACGTGCCGCGTGATTCGCACTGACCCGAACCTGCGAAAGCTACATGCAGGCCATGTATAAATAGCGTTTTTAAACAAGGAGCATCCCATGGGACTTTTCGACATGTTCAAAACCGAGGCACCCAAACTATCGCCCAAGCTGGCACTGGCGACAGGGCTGCTGTTCATGATGGCATCCGACGGCCAGATTGAGCAAGAAGAAATCGGCCAACTGCAGTCGGTGGTGGGTGGCGATGAGCAGCTGATTCAATCCGCGATCAAATACCTGCGCGCCGTCCCTTACGACCAGTTTTTGACCGAAGCGAACGCGTTACTCAACCCGCAGCAAAAGCTGTGCGTGCTGATCAACATGGCGGATTCGCTGCTGTCGGATGGCCGGGCTGCGGCCTCTGAGCAAACCGCCTTCAACAAAGCCCTTGCCGGATTCGGCATGACCGAAGACGGCTTCAAGCCCTATTTCGAGACGCTGGCTGTTAAGAACAATCGCTCAATTTTTTAATCAGGCGAAGTCCACCCACGCGCTGTTGTGGTCGGCCGAGGCCACGCAGCGCTCCACAAAGCGGACCCCCTCCACGCCGTCCTGGCCGCTGGGGAACCATTGCCCGGCCAGCAGGTCTTTGGCCTGCGGCTCGGGTGACATGGCGAAGGCAAAACGGCGGTACAGATTCGCCCAGGCATCGAAATACCCGGATGGATGCCCCCCGCCCACCCGCTCAAAACGGGCCGAGGCATCGAGGTAGCCGTGGCCGCGTTCGTAGGTCATCTCGGGCTTGCCGATAAAGGCGACCTTGAGCTGGTTGGGCTGCTCGTCCCACCATTCCACACTGCCCTTCTCACCCACCACACGCACCTTGAAGGCGTGCGCACTGCCGATGTTGATCGCGCTGGCCCATACCGTTCCAACCGCGTTGCCCTTGTAGCGCAGCATCACATGGGCGTCATCTTCCAACGGCGCGCGCGAGGCTACAAAACTGCGGCGCATGCAGCTCAGGCTCTCAACCTGCAGGCCG
>CANFTU010000217.1 GCA_947450005.1 Comamonadaceae bacterium
ATATGGAAGTCTTTGATCAAGCGCGGCGGGATCGCGCCGCCGCAGGGTTTGGTGCGGCCCTGGCGGTCCAGCAGCAAGACCGAGCGGCCTTCTTGTGCCAGGTCGTCGGCAGCGGTTGCGCCGGCGGGGCCACCGCCGACAACGACGACGTCATATTCTTGGGTTTGCATGGTGTGGCTCCTTGCCGGTGGTGAAGGGGTAAATACAGGCACAACGAACACAAATGGGGCGGCGGGCGGCGATGGGGCTCATGCGGCAAGCCCCTGCGGCAGGCCATAGCCCAGGCGCAAAGCCCAGGCGCTGACCATCATTCCCGCCACAAACAGCGGGACGCCAAACGCACTGACGGACAGGGCTTTCTCAACCGGTGACTGGATAAAGCGGTGCATCAAGGGCAGCTGCGCAAGCATCAGCAGCACCACTGCCAGCGCATGCCACAGCGCGCCCCAGTGCAGCAGCAAACCGCTTACCCACAGCTGCGGCACCAGCATGACCAGGCAGGCGGCCTTGGCCGCACCCACCACGCCGAGTTGCACGGGCAGCGAGCGCACACCCATTTGCAAGTCGCCCTGCACGGCCTTGAAATCGTTGAGGGTCATGATGCCGTGGGCACCCAGGCTGTACAGCAAAGCCAGCACGACGATGGGCGGCGCGGGCATCACGCCGCCGACCATCACCGCCGCACCGGTGATCCAGGCCAGACCCTCGTAGCTCAAGGCGCAGGCGGCATTGCCCAACCAGCCGTCGTTTTTCAGGCGCAAGGGCGGCGCGCTGTAAGCCCAGGACAAAAGCAAAGCCAGACCGCAGGCGTAAAAGCCCCAAGGCCCCAAGGCCTGCGCCCACACCAGCGACAGCACGGTCCACAGAATCGCGATGTACAGGCCCCAGCGTCCAGGCATACGCCCCGACGGGATCGGGCGCTGCGGCTCGTTGATGGCATCCACATGCCGGTCAAACCAGTCGTTCACGGCTTGGCTGCTGGCGCAGACCAGGGGCCCGGTCAGGACCAGGCCAGCCAACACCAGAGGCCAGTTGTCCGTCAACGAGCGCCCGGACGACACCGCGCCACAGGCGAATGCCCACACCGGTGGAAACCAGGTGATGGGCTTGAGCAGCTCCGCAACGGTGGAAAATCTGGGGTATTCCATGCAAAGAGTTTTGCATGACACTCGCATATGTCAATAGGGATTGACACTTATTTGCGTCATTTTTTACGCCGCCGGTCGCCCGCGGGGCATCCTCCGGCCGGAACTTACTCGGTTTCCCCCTCGGAAACCATGCCATGGCGGCGCAGCTTGACGTACAGGCTCTGCCGCGAAAGGCCCAGCATTTCCGCCGCCGAAGCGCGGTTGTTGTGGGTCAAGTCCAGCGCCGACTTGATACACATGCGCTCGATCATGTCCACCGTCTCGCCCACGATGTCTTTCATGGGCAGGCGTCCCACCAGGCGGGCAAGCTGGGCCACGGAATCCGACATGCCCGAGGTTTCCCGCACTTCCGGCAATTGGCGCCGGGTCACATCCCGCACATAAAAGGCGTAAAAAACCTCGCTCTCGGGCGATTGGAGCGTGAGGGCCGCGATTTCCACGGCCACAGCCGAGCCGCTAAAGCCCAGCAAGTTGGTGGCAAAGTCTTTCACTGCCGTCTGCTGGCGCAAATTGGTATTGAGTACGCCCCAGTCGATACCACCGCGCACAAACCACTGCTCCAGCGCCTGCCCGTTCAGCTGGGAACTGGCGGTCGCGCCGACAATGGACATGAACTCGGCATTCACCGCCTTGATAGATCCGGTGCGGTCGGTCAGCACAAATCCATCCGGTGCGCGCTCCATAGCCTGGGAGAGCAAAGCGGACATGCCCTGTGCGCCCTGCTCTTTGGGCGAATCCTGGGGCAACAGGCGCACCAGGAACTGGGCCCCGTTCTCCTGCCGGAACACGGTGGCGGTGACAGTGCAGTCGGCCACCGAACCGAGGAACCGCGCTTTGCGCATCTCCACCCGGCCGGTGGCGTAGGCCATGCGCATCAAGGCCTGGACTTCCTCGCGGCTGGCAGGCTCGAAGGCTTCCATCACCTCGCGGCCAACCAGACGCTTGGTGGCATCTTTGAGAAGCGCCTGCGCGCTGAGGTTGACTTCGGTGACCCGCAGGGTGTTCGAGTCCACCAGCATCACCGCCTCGATCGAGGTGTCAAACAGGATCCGGTAGCGGGTTTCGATGTGCCGCAGCCGCAGGTAATCGCGCTCCATGGCCTGCTGGGTTTCCACCAGCCGGCGCTGCAAGGCAGCCAAAGCCTCCATGTCGCGGCCCAAAGCCAACATCCGCCCGTCCGATTCAAACCGGACCAGGGCATATTGCATGGGGACATCGGCACCCTGAGGCGACGGGTGGTTCACATGGCGCCACCGCAAATCGGCACCCGAAGCTGCCGCTGCCAGCATCTCCTGCACCTTGCCCTGGCTGTCCTGGCCGACCGTGTCCACCCACGCCTGCCCAATCCAGTTGTGGCAGCCCAGGCTGGCCAGATCGTCTTTTTTGACGGACACGTCCTGCACGACGCCGTCTTTGCCGATGATGAGGGCCACATCCGACGTCACCCCGATCAGCGCGGCCAGCGTATGGGCTTCAATCGAGGGGAGTTTCATAGGCGATGGGGAAGTAACGCAGCCACATACGGCGAAACCGGGGGCTGAATGGTTGTATTTATTATAAGCATAGTGTCACTTAAAACATTCACTTATATATAACGACAGATTGACAGTTCACGGGCCTCCACTCTAGTGCCTCAGCCCATAACCAGCCAGCGCTCGGCCCATTGCACGGCTTCATCCGCCGCGTCGGCGGAAAAGTCGGCGCCCAGCGCCCGCACCAGATCGGACCGCTGCTGGACCAAGGGGCCGCCCAGCATGATTTTGATGCCCGGGTTGGCACTGGCCTGCCGGACCCGGGGCAAGACAGCCTGGACTTCCGGCAGCTGTTGCTCCGTGGAAATGCCCACACCCAGCAAATCGAACCAATCGGACTGCAGCAGGGTGGCCAGCTCCTGCGCGCCGGGGGCCTGGGCCACCTCGACCCGCCATCCCGCAAGCCGGAAGAACTCTGCCACCATCAGACTGCCCAGCGTGTGCTGCGACGCAGGCTGCACCAACAAAAGCCGGCGGGGGACACCCCGCGCGGGGCGGGCGCCCGCCATGAAGTCGGGGCTCAAGGCATACATCGCCCCTTGCAGGTGCGTCATGGCAATCGACATGCTCGCAAAGTCCATCCGGTCCGCACTCCACCAGGTGCCCATCAGCTTGGCCGTGGGACTGATGCCACACAGGTAAATATCCGGCCAGCTGCGTCCCTGGCTGTGCCACGCCCGCAGCAGGGTCAGGGTCTCCTCCTGGCTGCGGGCCGCCGCCTGGGCCAGCTCGGTCCATTGGGCGGTGCCCAGCTCCGCAACCCCGCGCGCGCGGCCCGGGTGTTCGCTGGCTTGCGGCTGCGCGACCAAGCGCAATCGGGTCGGCACGCTGATGAGGCGCTGGATCGGCGCGATTTCCATC
>CANFTU010000218.1 GCA_947450005.1 Comamonadaceae bacterium
CCAGCTCACCGCCAGCGTTTCGGGGTTAAAGCGCGCGCCTTTGCAGGTTTCACACAGCACTTTCACGTCGGGCAGAAAGCTCATGCCGATGGTGCGTATGCCCTGGCCTTCGCACCCGGGGCAGCGGCCCTCGCCGGTATTGAAGCTGAAACGGTTGGCGGCGTAACCGCGTGCTTTGGCTTCCAGCGTGTCGGCAAACAGTTTGCGAATCGTGTCCCAAAAGCCGATATAGGTCGCCGGGCACGAACGCGGCGTTTTACCAATCGGTGTTTGGTCGACTTCGAGCACGCGGTCAATCGCTTCAAAGCCGGTGACACCGCTGCAGCCAATCAACGCGGGCGCTTTGCCCGCAGCCAGCGCGTCGCGTCCGGCCTTGGTACTGCGCTGCTGCACCAGCGCCTGCACATTGGCCAGCAACACATCGCGCGCCAGCGTCGATTTGCCCGAACCGCTGACGCCGGTGATGGCCACCAAACGCTGCAAAGGCACGCGCACGGTGACGTTCTGCAGGTTGTGCAGTTGCGCCCGGTGCACGGTGAGCCATCCCGCTGCGGCGCTATCTGGCGCGGGGCTTTCATCCACGTCAACGCTGCGCCGCATCTGCATGGGGTGGCGCATGGCGTGCAACAGGTAGCGCCCGGTTTGCGAGTCGGCGGCGTTTTGCACGTCAAGCACCGAACCCTGCGCCACCAGCCGTCCGCCGCGTTTACCGGCACTCGGCCCGATGTCGATGATGTGATCCGCAGCGCGGATGGTGTCTTCGTCGTGCTCCACCACCACCAGCGTGTTGCCTTTGTCGCTCAAGGATTTGAGCGCACCCAGCAGAATCTGGTTATCCCGCGCGTGCAGGCCGATGGTGGGTTCGTCCAGCACGTAGCAGACGCCTTGCAGGTTGCTGCCGAGTTGCGCCGCCAAGCGGATGCGCTGCGCCTCACCGCCGCTGAGCGTGGGCGCGCCACGGTCCAGCGTGAGGTAGCCCAGCCCCACTTCCTCCAAAAATTCCAGGCGGCTTTTGATCTCAGGAATCAGGTCACGCGCGATGTCGGCCTCGCGGGTCGTCAAACCGCCGCCGCTTTGCAGCTGCTGCACCCAGATGCGCACATCGGCCACGCTCAGGGCCGCGATGTCGGCAATGCCCACACCGTTGAAACGTACCGCGCGCGCCACCGGGTTCAGCCGGCTGCCCTGGCAGCGCGGGCAGGCGGTGTCCGCCAGGTCTTCCACATCGGCCTCGGCGAAGGTGTGCTCGCGCCCGCCGTTGTCTTCGCGCACCGTGTCGTCAAATACCTTGCGCTGCTCTTTGGTCAACGCCAAGCCCGTACCCACGCAATCGGGACACCAGCCATGCTTGCTGTTGTAGCTGAACAGGCGCGGATCGAGTTCGGCGTAGCTGGTCGCGCAAACCGGGCAGGCGCGCTTGGTGGAGAACACCTCGCAACGGCCCACGCCGGCTGCGCTGCCCGCATCCATGGCGTCCAATAATCCGTCCAGCTCGCTCATCACCATGACCACGCCTTTGCCATGCGTCAACGCCAGGGACAGCGCCTCGCGCAGCGCGGATTCATTCGCCGGATCCACGTCCAGGCTGATAACCGGCAACTCAATATGGTGTTCCTTGAAGCGGTCAATGCGCGGAAAACCCGTGGTCGGCAAAAACTCGCCGTCCACCCGCAAATGCGTGAAGCCGCGCGGGCGCGCCCAGTCGGCCAGCTCGGTGTAGACGCCTTTGCGTCCGACCACCAGGGGTGCGAGTAAACCAATGTGCTGGCCGCGAAAGTTCTTGAGCAATTGCGCGGCGATACTGTCGGCGCTTTGCGGGGCCACGGCGGCGCCGTCGGCGGTGCAATGCTGCACGCCCAGCTTGACGTAGAGCAGGCGCAGGAAATGCCAGACCTCGGTGGTCGTTCCCACCGTGGACTTGCGCCCACCACGCGAGAGCCGCTGCTCAATCGCCACCGTGGGTGGAATGCCGTAGACCGCGTCCACCTCTGGGCGGCCTGCGGGCTGCACGATGGCGCGGGCGTAGGCGTTGAGGCTTTCCAGGTAACGGCGCTGGCCTTCGTTGAACAGGATGTCAAAAGCCAATGTGGATTTGCCCGAACCACTCACACCGGTGACCACGCTGAAGCGCCCGCGCGGAATATTCACCGAGAGCGACTGCAGGTTGTGCTCTTTGGCGTTGACGATGCGGATGTCCTGCGACAGCGCCTCGCGCGCAGCCAGGCGCTGATCGGCGGCGTCCCGGGTCGCGCGCAAATAGGCGGGGCTGGCCTCTTGCACCGTGTGCACCACGCCCATGGCGGCTGCGTATTCGCGCAGCGCTTTGCCGGTGTGGCTGCTGGGGTGCAGCAGTACCTCTTCGGGCGTGCCACAAGCCACCACTTCGCCTCCGGCGTCACCACCTTCGGGTCCCAAGTCGATCAGCCAGTCGCTGGCGCGGATCACGTCGAGGTTGTGCTCAATCACCAACAGCGAATGCCCGGCGTCCAGCAGCTTGCGCAGCGCGCGCATGAGCTTTGCGATGTCGTCAAAGTGCAGCCCGGTGGTCGGCTCGTCCAGCATGAACAGCGTGCCCCGGCGCGCCAGACTTTGGCGGCTGGAACTGGCGGACTTGGCTGCCTCGGCCAAAAAGCCCGCCAGTTTCAAGCGCTGCGCTTCGCCACCTGAGAGCGTGGGCACGGGCTGGCCCAGCTTGACGTACTCCAGCCCCACATCAACGATGGGTTGCAAGGCGCGCAGGACTTCGCGGTCGTTGGCAAACACCACAGCGGCCTCGCTGACCGTCAGGTCCAGCACATCGGAGACATTCAGAAAAGAATGGAAAGAATTGGGATCTGACCCCGTTTTTCTCTCAATCCGCACCTCCAGGATCTCGGGGCGGTAGCGCTTGCCGTCGCAATCGGGGCAGCGCAAATAGACGTCGCTCAGGAACTGCATTTCCACATGCTCAAAGCCGGAGCCGCCGCAGGTGGGGCAGCGGCCGTCGCCGCTGTTGGCGCTGAATTTGGACGCGGTGTAGCCGCGCTCGCGCGACAGTGCAGCGTTAGCAAAGAGTTCGCGGATCGCGTCCCAGGCTCCCACATAGCTCACCGGGTTGGAGCGCGCGGTTTTGCCAATCGGCGACTGGTCCACAAACACCACTTCGCCCAGCAGGTCGGCACCGAGCAGGCGGCTGTGCGCACCGGGCGTATCGGTGGACTTGCCGAAGTGGCGCAAGAGCGCGGGGGCCAGCACGTCTTGCACCAGCGTGGACTTTCCCGAGCCGCTGACACCGGTGACGCAGACCAGGCGTTGCAGCGGAATCTCGACGTCTACGTTCTTCAAGTTGTGCGCAGTGACGCCCTCCAGAACCAGGCGCGGCGTGTTGTCGCCCACCATGCGCTTGAAGCCCATGCCGACCTGCTTGCGTCCGCCCAGGTAAGCGCCGGTCAGCGTGTCAGCGCCCTTCAGGTCTTCGGTGCTGCCGTCGAACACAATCTGCCCGCCTTTTTCACCGGGACCGGGGCCCATATCAATCATGCGGTCGGCCGCC
>CANFTU010000219.1 GCA_947450005.1 Comamonadaceae bacterium
ATTGAGGCCACCAACATCCTGTTGTCCCGTGGCTGGTCGGCCAGCCGGGTGCTGGACGACGCCTTGGTCGAAGGCATGCGCATTGTGGGTGTGGATTTCCGCGACGGCATTCTGTTTGTGCCCGAGGTGCTGCTGGCGGCCAACGCCATGAAGGGCGGCATGGAGATTCTGCGTCCCCTGCTGGCTGAAACTGGCGTGGAGCCGATTGGCAAGATGGTTATCGGCACCGTCAAAGGTGACATCCATGACATCGGCAAAAACCTGGTCGGCATGATGATGGAGGGCGCGGGCTTTGAAGTCATTGACCTGGGCATTAACAACCCGGTTGAAAAGTACCTGGCCGCACTCGAAGAGCACAAGCCCGACATTCTCGGTATGTCCGCCTTGTTGACCACCACCATGCCTTACATGAAAGTCGTGATCGACACGCTCAAAGAAAAGGGCTTGCGCGATGACTTCATCGTGTTGGTGGGCGGTGCACCGCTGAATGAAGAATTCGGCAAAGCCGTCGGCGCTGACGCATATTGCCGTGACGCCGGTGTGGCGGTGGAAACTGCCAAAACATTGATCGCCGCGCGCCGCGCTGCTGCGCACGCCTGACAGGTCCGGGCGTGCCCGGTCAACCGCGCTGCCGCATCCGATGACCGCCACCCCTTCCACCCTGGTGATCGCGTGCGGAGCCATCGCCCGCGAAGTGATTGCCATCACCCGAGCCAACCGTTGGAGCCACGTGGACGTGACCTGCCTGCCCGCCGAATTGCATAACCGGCCCGAAAAAATACCGGGTGCGGTGCAGGACAAGATACGCAGCCTGCGCGCGCGGTACGACAACCTGTTTGTAGCCTATGCCGATTGCGGAACCGGCGGACTGTTGGACAAGGTGCTGCGGGAAGAGGGCGTGGAGCGCATCGACGGCGCCCACTGCTACGAGTTTTATGCTGGCTCCGCGGCGTTTGCCGAGATGGTCGAAGCCGAGTTGGGCACGTTTTATCTGACCGATTTTTTGTTGCGTCACTTTGACCGTCTGGTGATCCGGGGTTTGGGCATCGACCGGCATCCGCAGCTGCTGCAGGAATATTTCGGCCACTACCGCAAGCTCGTGTATCTGGCGCAAGCCCCCGTCCCCGAGGCCTACGCCCAGGCGCAGGACGCCGCTGACCGCTTGGGCTTGCGCTGCGAAATCAAGCTCACCGGCTACGGTGAATTGGCCACCAGCCTGGGCCAGGCCCAACAGGCATTTTCCCGACCGCCCGCTACCGGGCACACACAGGTGATTCAATGGCAAAACTGATCGTAATTTCGTGGCGCGATGTGCCCGCCCAAGTGCTGGTCAAGGCCGGGCGCGAGACCGCCAAGGTCCAGCTGTCCCACCGTTTTCAGGAAGCGGTTGACCGTGCTGCCATGCGCGCGGGCAAAGCCAGCTCCGGTGACTACCTGGCCGACTGGAAGCGCAGCGATCCGCGAGCCTGCGGCGACGATTTACAAGCCGAGGCCAATGCCGAGGCCGCGCGCATCGAAGCGCAGTATTCGGACGATGACTTGCTGCGCATCATCCGCGCCCATGGCATCGATGAGAACCTGGCCGCACCCGCCGCGGCCAACGACAGCGGGGCTGCCTGATGTACGCGGTTCGCAAGTGGTCGGTGCGCCACGCCCGAGGGCTGGAAATTTTTTATGCCGGCTTTGAGCGGGTATTCGTGGCCCTGCATCCACTGTGGAAGGCCATCGGCTACGAGCGCCTGGAAAAGCCCGTGGCTGCGGTTGAACAAGCGGTCAAGGGTTTTTTATTTGATTGCCAGATGTGTGGTCAGTGCGCGCTCAGTTCCACCGGTATGTCGTGTTCCATGAACTGCCCCAAAACCATACGCAACGGCCCGTGCGGCGGCGTGCGCGCCAACGGCCATTGTGAGGTCAAGCCCGAGATGCGCTGCGTGTGGGTCGAAGGGTTTGCCGGCAGCCAGCGCATGCGCGAAGGACGGGACGCGATCAAGGTCGTGCAGTTTGCAGTAGATGCCCGCCTCAAAGGCAAGTCATCGTGGTTGAAAGTGGCCCAGGACAATGCGCCCAAGCCGGTGCAGGAGAAAGCAGCATGAAGTTCGACGACGAGCCGGTGCCCGGTTACCCCCTGCCCATCCTGCCCGGCCATACATCGCCTGGCCGCCTGGAGCGTGTGCTGCGCAGCGGCGGCTTTGCCATCACCGCTGAGCTGGAGCCGCCGGACTCGGCCGACCCCAGCGAGGTCTACCGCCGCGCCAAGGTGTTTGATGGCTATGTCGATGCCATCAATGCCACCGATGGCAGTGGCGCGAATTGCCATATGTCCAGCCTGGCGGTGTGCGCGCTGCTGACCCGCGTGGGCTACGCGCCGGTGATGCAGATTTCCTGCCGCGATAAAAACCGCATCGCTATTCAGGGCGACATCCTCGGTGGCGCAGCCATGGGCGTGTGCAACATGCTGTGTTTGAGCGGCGACGGCGTGCAAAGCGGTGACCACCCGCAGGCCAAGCCGGTGTTCGATTTGGATTGCATGTCGCTTTTGGAAATCGGCCGCGATATGCGCGATGCGCACCGTTTTCAAAGCGGGCGTAAGGTCACATTTGCGCCACGCGTATTTTTCGGCGCGGCGGCCAATCCCTTTGGCCAACCTTTTGATTGGCGCGCGCAGCGTTTGGCGAAAAAGGTGGAGGCCGGAGCCCAATTCATCCAAACCCAGTATTGCTACGACGTGCCGCGCCTGCGCACCTTCATGCAAGAAGTCGAAGACCTCGGTCTGCTGGGCAAAGTGTTCATTCTGGTGGGCGTGGGCCCGATGCGCTCGGCCAAAGTCGCCGAGTGGATGCGCAGCAACGTGCCCGGCGTACACATCCCCGATTCCATCATCAAGCGCATGGCCGGGGCTGAAAAGCCGGCGGCCGAGGGACGCAAAATCTGTACCGAAATCGTGCAGGAAGTCAAAGAGATCAAAGGCGTGGCCGGCGTGCACATCATGGCCTACCGCCAGGAGGATTCGGTGCCTGAGATCGTCACCAACTCCGGCGTTTTGCAAGGCCGTGTGCCCTGGTATCCCGGGCGCGATGAGACCTCACCCGAAGTGCCGCATATCCCGCCGCCGGTTGCAGTGGCCGCCTGACACCTTGCCCGTTCCATTCTTCGTTTTTCTATTCAAAAGGATTTAGCGTGACCGATACCATCATCAGCTCCGCGACCAAAGAGGTCGTTATCGGCTTTGACCGCCCCTTCGTCATCATCGGCGAGCGCATCAACCCCACCGGCCGCAAGATCATGGCCGCCGAAATGATGGCTGGCGACTACAGCCGCGTCATTGCCGACGCACTGGCGCAGGTCGAAGCCGGCGCCCACATGCTCGACGTGAATGCCGGTATTCCGCTGGCCGACGAGCCGGGCATGCTCGCCAAGGCGATTCAGTTGGTGCAGGGCGTGACCGACGTGCCAATCTCGATCGACTCGTC
>CANFTU010000220.1 GCA_947450005.1 Comamonadaceae bacterium
ATCTCGCTGGCGAACAGCTTGGCCATGGCGGCTTCTTTCAGGCAGGGGCGGCCGGCGTCGCGCAGGGCGGCGGCGTGCCAGGTGAGTTGGCGCGCGGCCTCTAGTTGGGTGGCGCATTCAGCCAGTCGGAAACCCACGGCCTGGTGGTTGAACAGGGGCTGGCCAAAACTCTGACGGTCTTTGGCGTAGGCGACAGCCACTTCCAGCGCGCTGCGCGCCATGCCCAGGCTTTGCGCGGCAATGCCGATGCGCCCACCTTCCAAGCCGCCCAGGGCGATGGCGTAGCCCTCGCCTTCCTGGCCGATCAGGTTTTCGGCGGGGATGCGGCAGTTGTCGAAGTTGATCTGCGCCGTGTCGCTGGAATGCTGGCCTAGCTTGTCTTCCAGCCGCGCCACCACATAGCCCGGCGCCTTGGTGGGCACCAAAAACGCGCTCATACCTTTTTTGCCCGCGCCCTTGTCGGTCACAGCGATGACGATGGCCACGTCGCCGTTTTGGCCACTGGTGATGAACTGCTTGACGCCGTTAATCACATACGCGTCACCGTCTTTGACGGCCGTGGTGCGCAGTGCCGACGCGTCGCTGCCCGTATGCGGCTCAGTCAGGCAGAACGCGCCCAACCTATCGCCTTGCGCCAGCGGCGTGAGCCACTGCTTTTTCTGGGCCGCGTTGCCGTAGCGCAGCAGGATGGCGTTGACCGGGCAGTTGGTCACGCTGATCACCGTGCTGGTGCCGCCGTCGCCCGCGGCAATCTCCTCGATCACCAGCGCCAGCGCCAGGTAATCCAGCCCCGCACCACCCAACTCCTGCGGCACGCACACGCCGTAAGCGCCCAGCGCCGCCAGGCCGCGCAAGGCCTCTCGGGGGAAGGTTTTTTCACGGTCCCAGCGGGCCGCGTGGGGCCACAACTCGGCCTGCGCAAAGTCACGCAGCGCGTCGCGGATGGCTTCTTGGTCGGGGGTGAGGAGCATGGGGAATCACACCAATTCCAAGGCCACCGCCGTCCCCTCTCCCCCGCCAATACACAAAGTCGCTAACCCGCGCTTCAGACCACGGGCTTTGAGCGCGTGGATGAGGGTGACCATGATGCGTGCGCCGGACGCGCCGATGGGATGACCCAGAGCGCATGCGCCGCCGTTGACGTTGAGCACTTCGTGGGCCACGCCCAGCTCTTTCATGAGCGCCATGGGGACGACGGCGAAGGCTTCGTTGACTTCCCACAGGTCCACGTCTTTGACGGACCAGCCGGCTTTGGCCAGCGCTTTTTGGGTGGCGCCCACCGGCGCGGTAGTGAACCACTCAGGCGCTTGCGCGTGGGTTGCGTGGCTGACGATGCGGGCCAGCGGCGTGCAGTCCAGTTTGGCGGCGGTGCTGGCGCGCATGAGCAGCATGGCGGCTGCGCCGTCGTTGATGGACGAGCTGGTGGCGGCGGTGATGGTGCCGTCTTTTTTGAAGGCCGGGCGCAGGCTGCTGATTTTGTCGAGCTTGACTTTGCCGGGGCCTTCGTCGATGGACACCACGCGCTCACCGCTGCGGTCTTTCACAGTGACCGGCGCGATCTCGGCGGCAAACGCACCGGACTCGGTAGCGGCTTTGGCGCGCTGCACGCTGGTCGTGGCAAAGGCATCTTGCTCGGCGCGGGTGAAGCTGTATTTGGCGGCACAGTCTTCGCCGAAAGTGCCCATGCTGCGGCCGGCTTCGTAGGCGTCTTCCAGGCCGTCGAGCATCATGTGGTCATAAATTTTGTCGCTGCCCATGCGGTAGCCGCTACGACCCTTGAGCAGCAGGTAGGGCGCGTTGGTCATGCTTTCCATGCCACCGGCCATCAGCACCTCGTGCGAACCCGCCATCAGCATGTCGTGGCCGAACATGGCCGCGCGCATGCCCGAGCCGCACATCTTGGACATCGTCACCGCGCCCGCGCTTTGCGGCAAGCCGCCTTTGAACGCCGCCTGGCGCGCCGGAGCCTGACCCTGGCCGGCCATCAGGCAGTTGCCGAACAACACTTCGGTCACCAAGTCGCCGCTGATACCGGCGCGCTGCATGGCTGCAGCAATGGCGACACCACCCAGGTCATGCGCGGAGAGCGCTGAAAAGTCGCCCTGGAAGCTCCCCATGGGGGTACGGGCGGCGCTGACGATGACGATGGGATCGGATGCAGACATAAAAAACTCCTTGTGTGAAAAAACTAGTGCGGGGAAGAGGAGGGGAAGCGCTGGTCCTGGTCGTAGGGAAAGACGTCATGCACATAGCCTGCAGCAATGCGGTCTTTATGACCCTGCCAGAAAGCGACATCAAGCAGGTCGGCGTGGTGCGCCATAAAGGCTTTGCGCACCAGCGGGTTGCCGAGCAAAAACGGGGCGAAGGTCTCGGGGAACACATCGCGCGGGCCCACGTGGTACCAAACTTCGCCGGACATCTCGTCTTCTTCGTTACGCGGCGGGGGCACGCGGCGGAAGTTGCAATCGGTGATGTATTCGATCTCGTCGTAGTCGTAAAAAACCACTTTGCCGTGGCGGGTGACGCCGAAGTTTTTCCACAACATGTCACCCGGGAAAATGTTCGCCGACACCAGGTCCTTGATGGCGTTGCCGTACTCCACCACCGCCCGTTCGATTTGCTGCTGCGCGAAAACACCTGCAGGGCTGCTGCGCTGCGCCACGCCCTCCACGTCAAACGCCTCCTGGAGGTAAATATTGAGCGGAATCATGCGCCGCTCGATATAGAGGTGTTTGATGATGACCTCTTGTTCACCGCCATTGTCGATGATCTCAAGCTGGCTGGGCGCGAATTTTTCGATCTCCGCCAAAAGCGCGTCGTCAAAGCGCTTGCGCGGAAAGCCGACCGCGCTGTACTCCAGCGTATCGGCCATGCGGCCTACCCGGTCATGCTGCTTCACCAGGAGGTACTTACCTTTGATCTGTTCGCGGCTGGTGTCTTTGGGCGGCGGGTAAAAATCCTTGATGACTTTGAACACGTAGGGGAAACTGGGCAAGTCGAACACCAGCATCACCATGCCTTTGATACCGGGCGCGATGCGGAACTGGTCAGTCGAATGGCGCAGGTGGTACAGAAAATCCCGGTAAAAGAGGTTCTTACCCTGCTTGGCCAAACCCAGCGCGTTGTAAATTTCATTGCGCGGTTTGCGCGGCATCATGCTGCGCAAGAACTGCACATAGGCCGACGGAATTTCCATGTCGACCATGAAGTAAGCGCGGGCAAAGCTGAAGAGGATGAGCAAGTCGTCCTCGCCGAACAAGGCGGCGTCAATCACCAACCCACCGCTCGGATGGTGCAGGATGGGCAGCGCAAACGGCACCTCGGCAAAGCCGTTGATCAGCTTGCCAACGATGTAGCAGCCCTTGTTGCGAAAGAACAAGCCCGACAAGGCCTGGAGCTGGAAGTTGGCGCGCAGCTTGGCGTCGCCCATACGCTGAGCCATCGCCTGCGCCACGAAGGC
>CANFTU010000221.1 GCA_947450005.1 Comamonadaceae bacterium
AGGGCTTCGAAGCTGGAGCGTATGTCTGCCGGACCGATGGAGCGCGCTCCACCGGGATGGATGCAGGCAATCTCTTCTTCGTCAGCCCAGCAGGCCATGAGTTTGGCGATGTCACCGGATTGCAGCGCTTCGTAAAACGCTGCATCTACTTCATCGGGTGTGCCGCCCAGAATGGCGGAGAAGGGAGGGGGCTGGCGCATCGTGGAAGCTCCAGAGTGGCGCTTTCAGCTCCCTGTGCCTGCGCTGTGCCAGGCCAGGTGACCCGGATCAGCGTTGGCCGCGCAGGCGACGGATGGCAGCGAGTTGCGCCGTCATCATCACCAGTTCGGCCTGGGCGGTGGCCAGATCCAGATCGGTCTTGGCGTTTTTGATGGCTTCCTGGGCTGCCTGGCGCGCCACATTGGCGCGCTCTTCGTCCAGGTCCTTGCCGCGAACCGCGGTGTCGGACAAGACGGTGACGCGGTCCGGTTGGACCTCGATGATGCCGCCTGCCACGAATACAAACTCTTCGCTGCCGTCGGCCAACTCAATGCGCACCGAGCCAGGCTTGACCCGGGTGATCAGCGGCGTGTGGCGCGGATAGACGCCGAGTTCGCCAGACTCGCCGGGCAGGGCGACAAAGCGCGCCTCGCCCGAAAAGATCGACTCTTCGGCACTCACCACATCGACGTGGATGGTGTTCATGGCTTAGACCTTTTTGGCTTTTTCGAAGGCTTCGTCAATCGTGCCGACCATGTAGAAGGCCTGCTCGGGCAGGTGATCGCACTCGCCAGCCACAATCATCTTGAAGCCGCGGATGGTCTCGGCCAGCGACACGTACTTGCCGGGCGAACCGGTGAATACCTCGGCCACGTGGAACGGCTGCGACAGGAAACGCTGGATTTTGCGGGCGCGGGCCACGGTCAATTTGTCTTCCGGTGCCAGCTCGTCCATACCCAGAATCGCGATGATGTCGCGCAGTTCTTTGTAGCGCTGCAACGTACCTTGCACAGCGCGCGCGGTGTTGTAGTGCTCTTCGCCGACGACCAGCGGGTCCAACTGGCGGCTGGTGGAGTCCAACGGGTCCACGGCAGGGTAGATACCCAGCGAGGCAATGTCGCGCGACAACACCACGGTGGAGTCCAAGTGGGCGAAGGTGGTGGCAGGGGAAGGATCGGTCAAGTCATCGGCAGGCACATACACGGCCTGGATGGAAGTGATGGAGCCGACTTTGGTGGAGGTAATGCGCTCTTGCAAGCGGCCCATTTCTTCGGCCAGCGTAGGCTGGTAACCCACGGCGGATGGCATACGGCCCAGCAGCGCCGACACTTCGGTACCGGCCAGCGTGTAACGGTAGATGTTGTCCACGAAGAACAGCACGTCTTTGCCTTCGTCACGGAAGGATTCGGCAATGGTCAAACCGGTCAATGCCACGCGCAAACGGTTGCCGGGGGGCTCGTTCATCTGGCCGTAGACCATGGCCACTTTGGACTCGTTCAGATTCTCCAGGTTCACAACACCGGAGTCAGCCATCTCGTGGTAGAAGTCATTTCCCTCACGGGTACGCTCACCCACGCCGGCAAATACGGAAAGACCGCTGTGCGCCTTGGCGATGTTGTTGATCAGCTCCATCATGTTCACGGTTTTGCCCACGCCGGCGCCGCCGAACAGGCCCACCTTGCCGCCTTTGGCGAAGGGGCACACCAAGTCAATCACCTTGATACCGGTTTCCAGCAGCTCTTGAGAGGGGCTGAGTTCGTCGTACGCGGGCGCTTTGCGGTGAATGGATGCGGTTTGCGTCTGGTCTACCGGGCCGCGCTCATCAATCGGGCTGCCCAGCACGTCCATGATGCGGCCCAGCGTACCTTTGCCCACTGGCACGGTGATCGCAGCACCGGTGTTGGTGACCATCAGTCCACGGCGCAGGCCGTCAGAGCTACCGAGGGCAATGGTACGGACGATGCCGTCGCCGAGTTGTTGTTGCACTTCCAGCGTCAGCGCAGTGCCTTCCAGTTTCAAGGCGTCATACACCTTGGGCATGTGATCGCGCGGGAACTCGACGTCCACCACTGCGCCGATACATTGAACAATCTTTCCCTGAACGCCAGCGTTCGTATGGGTGGTCTCATGCGCCATGTTATTTCGCTCCAAAAATAAAAATCAGACAGCCGCCGCACCGGCAACGATCTCGGACAATTCCTTGGTGATCGCCGCTTGACGCGTCTTGTTGTAAATCAGTTTGAGTTCGCCAATCACGTTACCCGCGTTGTCGGTCGCCGACTTCATGGCCACCATGCGGGCCGATTGCTCGGAGGCCATACTCTCCGCGACGGCTTGGTAGACCAGCGCTTCCACATAACGCAGCAGCAGGTCATCAATGACCACGTGGGCCTCAGGCTCGTACACATAGTCCCACGAACGGTTTGGACGATCGCTTTGCATGCCTTCTGCCGAAAGGGGCAGGAGCTGCTCAACAACCGGCTCTTGCTTCATCGTGTTGATGAATCGGGTGTAGCACAGGTGCACCGCGCTGACCTCGCCGTTCACGTACGCATCCAGCAGGACTTTGACAGGCCCAATCAGGCGTTCCAGATGCGGGGTGTCGCCGAGTTGGGTCGCTTGCGCCACCACCTTGACGCCATTGCGGCCCAGAAAACCCAATCCTTTGTTGCCGATTGCCACAGCCTGCGGCGTCAAGCCTGCGGCTTGTCCGTCGCGCAGTTTTTGGGTCAGCACACGCAAGACGTTGGTATTGAGGCCGCCACACAAACCCTTGTCCGTGGTGACCACGATGTAACCGACACCCTTTGCATCGTTCAGTTCCATGAACGGGTGCACGTACTCCGGATTGGCGTGACCGAGGTTGGCTGCAATGTTGCGCACCTTCTCGGTGAACGGCCGGGCGGCGCGCATGCGGTCCTGCGCTTTGCGCATTTTGGAGGCGGCCACCATTTCCATGGCTTTGGTGATCTTCTTGGTGTTTTCCACCGATTTGATCTTGCCGCGTATTTCCTTACCTGCTGCCATCAGAGGCTCCTTGTGACGTCAGGGCGGGCTTTACGCAAAGTTCTTCTTGAACGCAGACAGGGCTGCGCTCAATTCGGCTTCAGCGTCTTTGTCCATCGCCTTGGCCGCTTCCAGTTTGTCCAGCAGCGCCGCATGCTTGTCTTTCAGATAAGCGTGCATACCGATCTCAAAAGCCAGAACTTGCTTGACCTCGATGTCATCAAGGTAACCCTTGTTCACTGCGAACAGGGTCGCACCCATCAGGCTGATGGTTTGCGGGCTGTACTGGGCTTGCTTGAGCAGTTCGGTCACGCGGGCACCGCGGTCGAGTTGCTTGCGGGTCGCTTCGTCCAGATCCGAGGCAAACTGGGCAAAAGCGGCCAGCTCGCGGTACTGCGCCAAGTCAGTACGGATACCGCCGG
>CANFTU010000222.1 GCA_947450005.1 Comamonadaceae bacterium
CGCGCCCTACTCGCGCCCTGGCGCGCCAGCGAGATTTTGAGCGCGCGCGGCGCACCCGTCGGTATGCGCCGTCCGGCGTTCCACTTGCAAGCCGTTTGAAAAATGGGGCGCTGACTTAGAATCGCCTTCGGTAGCAAGCACCCCAGGAAGCGTGGCAGAGTGGTCGATTGCACCGGTCTTGAAAACCGGCGACGGGAAACCGTCCGTGAGTTCGAATCTCACCGCTTCCGCCAAAAATTTTTCCAGCATACGTGAATCGCCACGTTGAACGCGTGCTATGGTGCATCCATAGAATTTCTCATTATTCGTTGGATGATCACTCCCCAAAACGGGCTGAGCCTTGTGCTGCTCCTCGCAGCCCTGGCCCCTGCCCACGCCGACAGCCTGGTATCGAACTATCTGCGGACACAGGATGCCCAGGAGCTTGGGCTGACGCTGTCCAGCTACTCCTACCAGGAGCCGAGTGCAAGCGTTGGCATGACGGCCATCAACTACGGGCTGGAGTACCAGAAAACATCGCTGCTGAACGGCGGGCAGTTTGTCCTGGCGGGTGTCGATTACGCCGCCGGTACTGACCGGTACAGCGGGTCGGGCACGCTGAATGTGCCAAGGTATTACTACAACGCCAAACTGGCCATCGGTACCGATTGGGTCTACGGCAGCCAGATCGTTTCGCCTTACATCGGGTTTGGGTACCGGTTTTTGAATCAGACGGGCGGCGGGTTGACCACGTCCACCGGTGCCGTGATGTACGACCGGCAAAGCGCCTATCTCTACATTCCGGTTGGCTTCAAACAGCGCTCGCTCACCGGCGACGGCGGCATGCTGGAGAGCACGTTGGAATTGGACTACCTGGTCTCTGGCAACCAGTTCAGCGGCCTGTCCGTCATGAACAATTTTGGGTACACCAACTCCAATGACATCAATAACCGGCAGACCTCGGGCTACGGTTTGAACGCCTCGTTCATGTACAAGCGCGCAGACGGTTGGTCACTGGGGCCCTATTGGAAGTACTGGAACATCGCCAGCTCCGACCTGGCCACATGGACCTACAAGTCCGGCAGCACCAGCTACACCAAAAGCATGTACGAACCGGCCAACACGACCGAGGAATTCGGCTTCAAGGCGCTCTACCGATTCTGAGGCGGCAAGCGCGCTAGGCCGACTCCAGGGCATCAGCCGCCAGATTGAGATCCAGCCACGCTTTGGCCTTGTCCGCGTGGTTGCGCAGCAAGTAATGGGGCGAATAGGTGATCACCACCGGAATACCCTGGAAATGGTGCAAAGCACCGCGCTGTTTGCCCATGGGCTGCGCCAACAGCGCCGGCTGGTCTGACAGCACGGCCAGGGCGGCCAGCCGGCCCATGGCCAAAATAACTTTGGGACGGATCAATGCGATTTCGCGTTCCAAAAATGCGCGGCATACCGCGACATCGGCCAGCTGCGGGCTGCAGCCTGCCGGCGGGCGGCACTGAAGGGCATGGCTCAGGTAGGCGCTGCGCGCTGGATCGGTGGGCGCGGGCTGCGCGTCCGCGCCCTGGCCTTGCACGGCCAGCCGCTTCAAACCCAAGGCGGCCAGCATGTTGTCCAGCAAAGCCCCCGCGTCGCCGACAAAAGCCGCGCCATGCCGGTCTTCTTCTTCATCCGGCGCCTCACCGACAACCAGCCAGTCTGCCGTCTGGCCGGTAACGGCGGGCGCCTGCAGCACGGTGTTTTTGCGGCCCTGGGACATGGAACAGGCCTGGCAGGTGGCAGCCGCGTGGGTCAGCGCCGGCCAGTCCAGCGCCTGTACCTGCGGCGGTGGGCCTGCGTTGAAGGGCGACGACGACGCGGCCGGGGCAGCAACTGCCGGAGCCGTTGCAGCACGCACCGGGGCTGCCTTGGAGGCGATTTGCGTCGCAACTGGAGCGGGTTCGTGCGGGGCAGCGTGCGCCAGCGCTGGCTCGTGCGGAGCGGGCCGCGCATCCTCGGGCAACCACACACGCACGCCCATCTCAGCCAGCATGGCACGCTGGCGCGGGTCGAGTTGCAGGGGCGGATGCTCAGACATAGTGGTCCGATGGTACGGCGCGCGCGGTCAAAGGGCCAGGCGCATGACCACCGCGTCTTCGCGCTGGCAGCGACCCGCGGCGTAATAGCCGTTGCGCCGCCCCACCGGCTCATACCCGCGCGTGCGGTACACAGCCTGCGCGCGGGTGTTGCCGCTGCGCACCTCCAGCCACAACCAGACCGCAGAACGCGCGCGGGCCCAGATTTCCACGGCCTCCAGCATCAGCGGCGCCCAACCTTGGCGCTGGTACGCCGGAGCCAGGGCGATATTGAGCAAATGCGCTTCTTCCACGCCCTGCATCACCACAAAGTAGCCCAACAAAGTATCGCCCGCCTTGAGCAAGTGGACCGCGTAACCACTTTCCAACACATCGGCAAAACTGGCACGGCTCCAGGGGTGGGTATAGACCCGCTGTTCAATCTCCATCACCGCGTCCAGATCAGACAAGGCCATGGGGACAAAGCGGGCCTCCAGGTCGGCGGCCGTTGGCGCCGTTTTTGTCCGCTTAGGCATCACGCTTCACCTTGGCAGCAGCTTCGCGCTCCAGCGTAGTTTGGGCCACTTTGTCGCGGATATACAAGGGCAATGCATCGGCAGCGTCCACCGCCGAACCGGCAGCCAGCAGGGCTGGCGCCAGACGCACGATGGCCTGCGCAGTCGGGCCGATTGCCGGCAGCGCAGGGCCATTGCAAACGCCCGACAACGCGGGGTAAACGGTGAGGGCATTACCCGCAACGACCGTATCTGCCGGCATACCGGCCAGCCATTGGGTGGCTTGCGCGGGACTGACCAAGGCAGGAGGACGCAGCGTGTCCCATTGCCCGGCGCGCCAAGCGTAGACGGCGGCGTAGACCTCCCCCATGCGGGCATCGAGCAGCGACACCACAGTGAGATCCGGCCCACGCGCCGCACACTGCTGGTGAAAGCGCGCTTCCTCCGCCAGCGCCAGCAGCGACGGCACGGGCAAAACCCGCAGTCCCGCGCCCAGGGCCAAGCCTTGGGCCACGGCGCAGGCGGTGCGCAAACCGGTGAAAGCACCCGGACCCGCGCCAAAACCGATGGCATCCACATCCTGCAAGCGCAAGCCGGCCTGGCGTAACAGGTCTTGCACGGTCGCAATCAGGGTATGCGAAGCCTGTGCACCGCCCTCACCGCTGTGCGCCCAGGTGCGGTGCTCGCCATGGACGGGCGCGCCCAGCGCTACGGACAGGACTTCGGTGCTGGTGTCAAAAGCCAGAACACGCATGGGTCAACGCTTCTGGCGTACGCCAAACAAGATGCCGGCACTGACCAGCGCCAGCCCCGCCAACACGTTCCACGGAAGTGCCTCACCGAGCAGCAAGGCGGCTGC
>CANFTU010000223.1 GCA_947450005.1 Comamonadaceae bacterium
CATCCGCGCAAAGATCATCTGGGGCTGCCCGCTGCCGCCCTGCTCCTGAGCTGCTGTGCTTTTTGGGGCTTGCAGCAAGTGCTGGTTAAGGCAACGCTGGCAGAGATGCCGGCCGCATTCCAGGCCATGTTGCGCTTTGCTGCCTCCACGCTGTGCCTAATGGCTTGGTGCCGTGTGCGGGGCATTGCACTGTTTGATCGCGACGGCAGCCTGTGGCCCGGCCTGCTGGTTGGTGCCCTGTTTGCAGGCGAAATGCTGTGCGTTTTCTTGGGTCTGCAGTACATCCCGGCCTCGCGACTGACGGTCTTTCTTTACGCATCGCCGCTGTGGGCCGCGCTCATCCTGCCCTGGGTCATCCGCTCCGAGCGCCTGCGCGCGCTGCAATGGGTGGGGCTGCTGCTGGCCTTTCTGGCGGTGGCATACACCCTGCGCGACGGGCTACTGCGGGGGCAAACCGAAGCCCAACACGGGGGCGATCTCTTGGCGCTCGCCAGCGGGCTGTTCTGGGCCATGACCACCGTCACCATCCGCAGCAGCCGCCTGATGCGCGCCAGCGCCGAGAAGCTGCTGTTCTACCAAGTGAGCGGCGCCGCTGTTTTTTCCGCCGCTTTGTCACTCTTGCTGGGTGATGTGTGGGTGAGCAGCTTCAGCCCCTTTGCCATCACTTCGCTGGCGCTGCAATCGGTGGTGGGCGGCTTTGCCAGCTATCTGGTGTGGATGTGGATGTTGGGGCGCTACCCGGCGACCAAAATCGGTGCGTTCGCCCTGTCCACCCCGGTGTTTGCGCTGATCTTCGGGGCACTTTGGCTGGGCGAGCCGGTGCATATCGAGCTGGTGGCCGCGCTGGCGGCGGTGATTTTCGGCATCACGCTGGTGAACCGCAGGCCGGCGGCGGCAGCTGCCACCCCGCCGGACGCAGACGCCGAAACTATTTGAGCGCCTTGAAGCGCACCCGCTTCGGTTTAGCGCCTTCTTCGCCCAGACGGCGGCGCTTGTCGGCCTCGTATTCCTGGTAGTTGCCGTCGAAGTACACCCATTGGCTGTCGCCTTCGGCGGCCAGGATATGGGTCGCGATGCGGTCCAAAAACCAGCGGTCATGGCTGATCACCAGCAAGGTACCGGCAAACTCCAGCAAGGCATCTTCCAGCGCGCGCAGAGTTTCCACATCCAGGTCATTGGACGGCTCATCGAGCATCAGCACGTTGCCACCGGCAATCAGGGTTTTGGCGAGATGCAAACGGCCTCGTTCGCCGCCGGAGAGCATGCCAACCTTTTTCTGCTGATCGGCGCCGTTGAAATTAAAGCGGCCGCAATAGGCGCGGCTGGCCATCTGGAACTTGCCCACGTTCAGAATGTCGAGGCCACCGGAGACGTCTTCCCACACGGTTTTGTCGTTCTCCAGGCTGTCACGCGACTGGTCGACAAAGGCCATCTTCACGGTCTGGCCGATCTTGACTTCGCCGGAATCGGGCTTTTCGCGCCCGGCAATCATCTTGAACAAGGTGGACTTGCCCGCGCCGTTGGGGCCGATGATGCCGACGATGGCACCGGGCGGAATTTTGAAGCTCAGGTTATCGATCAGCACCCGGTCGCCAAAGGACTTGGTGACACCCACAAACTCGATCACCTCCTGGCCCAGCCGGTCAGCCACGGGAATGAAAATCTCGTTGGTCTCGTTGCGTTGTTGGTATTCAAAGTCGCTGAGTTCTTCAAAGCGCGCCAGACGCGCCTTGCTCTTGGCCTGGCGGGCCTTGGGGTTCTGGCGCGACCACTCCAGCTCTTTTTTCAGCGCCTTGGCGCGTGCTTCTTCGCCCTTCTGCTCGGCCTCCAAACGCGCCTGCTTCTGGCTCAGCCAGTCGCTGTAGTTGCCCTTGTAAGGAATGCCGGAGCCGCGGTCGAGTTCCAAAATCCATTCGGCCGCGTTGTCCAAAAAGTAGCGGTCATGGGTGATGGCCACGACGGTGCCGGGGTAGCGCTGCAAAAACTGCTCCAGCCAATCGACCGATTCCGCGTCCAAGTGGTTGGTAGGCTCGTCCAGCAGCAGCATGTCAGGCTTGGACAGCAGCAACTGGCACAACGCCACACGGCGCTTTTCGCCACCCGACAGCACACCAATCTTGGCGTCCCAGGGCGGCAGGCGCAAGGCGTCAGCGGCAATTTCAAGCTGGTGTTCGGAGTCGGTTCCGGCGGTGGCGATGATGGCCTCCAGATCGGCTTGCTCGGCAGCCAGGGCGTCGAAGTCGGCGTTTTCCTCCGCGTACGCGGCGTACACCTCTTCCAAGCGCGCTTTGGCGGCAAAAACTTTTCCCATGCCGGTTTCCACGCTCTCCCGCACGGTGTGGCTGTCGTCGAGCTTGGGCTCCTGCGGCAGGTAACCGATTTGCAAACCAGCCATGGGAATGGCTTCGCCTTCAATTTCGGTATCGATGCCGGCCATGATTTTCAGCAGCGTGGACTTGCCCGACCCGTTGGTTCCGAGCACGCCAATCTTGGCGCCGGGGAAAAAGCTGAGCGAAATGTCTTTAAGGATGTGGCGCTTGGGCGGGACGATCTTGCCGACCCGGTTCATGGAAAAAACGTATTGAGCCATTGCTTGTATTCTGGGTCTAAGGGTGAAAGGGGGGATTATCGGCTCTGTGCCGCGTCCAAGATCCAATCCGCCGCCCGCTCCGCCAGCATCAGCGTGGGCGCGTTGGTGTTACCGGATGTCACCATGGGGAATACCGAGGCGTCCACCACGCGCAAACCGCGCAGGCCGTGGACTTGCAGACGCGCGTCTACGACCGACTGCGCCGGGTCCGGCCCCATGCGGCAGGTGCTGACCGGGTGGAACAGCGTGCCGGCACGCTCGCGGGCGTCTTGCAGCAAAGCATCTTCTCCCTGGCAACTCGGGCCGGGGGAAATCTCGCGGGCTATCAGCGCCTGCATCGTGGGGGTTTGGGAGAAGCGGCGGATGAAGAGCGCGGCTTTGCGCATTTGGTCCACGTCGTAATCGGTGCTCAGCGCATTGGTGACGATGCGCGGGGGCGTGCGCGGGTCTGCGTCACGGATTTCAATAAACCCCCGGCTGGTGGGGCGGCAGGGTTGCACGCTGATACTGAATCCAGGTTCCCCATCGGGCTTGAGTAACTGGCGCTTGCCGGGCGTGGGCTTGGAATAGGTCAGCGGCGAGAAATAGAGCTGGAAGTTGGGGCGTGCCTCATCGGCATCCGAACGCACAAAACCGCCGGCGTGGTTAATGCCCAGCGCCATCGGACCGCGCCGCGCCAGCACATAGCGCAGACCGGCCCACAGCTTGCCGCTCCACGTTCCGTAAGTTTGATTCAGAGACGGCTTGCGGGCGACATAGCTGTGGTCGTGGCATAAATGGTCTTGCATGTGCCGCCC
>CANFTU010000224.1 GCA_947450005.1 Comamonadaceae bacterium
GTAGGTGCTGCCTCCCACCACCCCGGCCAAAGCCGCCAGAGCAGTACCCACGCCGAATAACAACATATAGAGGCGCGGCAAATCGTGCCCCAGACTGTTGACCATCTCGGGGTGCGTCAGCGCAGCGCGCACCACCAGCCCGGTGCGGGTGCGGGTCAGCAGCGCGGCGATCAGCGCCAGCATCAACAGCGCCACGAGCACCATCAGCGCGCGCGTCGCCGGAAATGGGGAACACGCAACCTGCAGCGCCGCATCGGCCAGGCCGCTGCACACGCCCGCGGGTGGCGCGCCCCAGACCGCATTCAAGCCCTCGCCGGCGCGGTGCACCAGCGTGAACGCGGGCCCTTGCAGCGAGGCGGGTGGAGAGAAGTCCAGGGCCGAGCGGCCCCAGACCAGTTGCACGATTTCCAGCACGATGTAGGACAGGCCAAAGGTCACCAGCAGCTCCGGCACATGGCCCAGCGCGTGGACCCGGCGCAGGACCAGCCGCTCAAACAGCGCGCCTGCCGCACCCACCGCCAGCGGGGCGAGTACCAACGCAGCCCAAAAGCCCATGCTGCGGGTGATGCTGAAACCCAGGTACGCACCCAACATATAAAAACTGGCGTGGGCGAAGTTCAGGACGCCCATCATGCTGAAGGTCAGCGTCAAGCCGGCGCTGAGCATGAACAGCATCAGCCCGTAGCTCAGGCCGTTGAGTGCCGTAGTGATGAAGAATTCCATGCCGGGTGGTCAGGCGGCGCACGGGCACGCCGCCGTGTGCTTAAAGGGCTGGCAGCCGGTAGTCGGCCAGCATCTCGCGCAACTTGGTTTTTTGCATCTTGCCAGTGCCGCCCAGCGGAATCGCATCGACAAAAATCACATCATCCGGCCTTTGCCATTTGGCAGTTTTGCCGTCAAAGAAGGCCAGCACCTCCTCGCGCGTCACCGTGGTGCCGGGCTTTTTCACCGCCACCAGCACCGGGCGTTCGTCCCATTTGGGGTGGGGCATGCCGATGCAAGCGGCCATGGCAATCGCCGGGTGGGCCATACCGATGTTCTCGACGTCGATGGAACTGATCCACTCGCCACCGGACTTGATCACGTCTTTGCTGCGGTCGGTGATTTGCATGTAACCGTCGGGGTCGATGGTGGCCACATCGCCGGTGGGGAACCAACCGTCGACCAAGGGCGAACCGCCGTCGTTCTTGAAATAGGCGCTCAACACCCACGGGCCTTTGACCAGCAAGTCGCCATAGGCTTTGCCATCCCAGGGCAATTCGGCACCGGTATCGTCCACGATCTTCATGTCCACGCCATACAAACCGCGGCCTTGCTTGACCCGCACCTGCATCTTGCCAGCCTCGTCCATGCCCAAGTGTTTGTTTTTCAGGTTGCACACGGTTCCCAGCGGCGACATTTCGGTCATACCCCAAGCATGGAGAACTTCCACGCCGTACACATCGTTGAAAGCCGCCAGCATGGCCGGCGGGCAGGCTGAGCCGCCAATCACCGTGCGCTTGAGCGATGAGAACCGCAAGTCGCCCTGCCCCATGTGCGAGAGCAGCATCTGCCACACCGTCGGCACACCGGCGGCGAAGGACACCTGCTCGCTCTCGATCAACTCGTAAATCGATTTGCCGTCCATGGCCGGGCCGGGGAACACCATCTTGGCCCCGGTCATGGCGCAGCCATACGGCAAACCCCACGCGTTGACGTGGAACATGGGTACCACCGGCAGCACACTGTCGCGGGCACTCAGGTTGAGTGAGTCAGGCAGCGCACAGGCAAACGCATGCAAAACGGTGGAGCGGTGGCTGTACAACACACCTTTGGGGTTGCCGGTCGTACCGCTGGTGTAGCACAGGCTCGACGCCGCGTTTTCATCAAAAACCGGCCATTCATAGTGCGCAGACTGGCCCTGCACCAGCGCCTCGTAACTGTGCAAATTGGGGATGCCGCTGTCGGCGGGAAGTTGATCGGCGTCGCAGAACGCCACGTAATGTCGGATGGTGCTGCAACGGCTGTGAATCGCTTTGACGATGGGCAAAAACGTCATGTCAAAACACAGCACCTGATCTTCGGCGTGGTTGGCGATCCAGACAATCTGGTCCGGGTGCAGGCGCGGGTTGAGCGTGTGCAAGACCCGCCCCGAACCGCTGACGCCAAAGTAGGCCTCCAAATGCCGGTAGCCGTTCCAGGCCAGCGTCGCGACCCGGTCGCCGAACTGCAGACCCAGCGCGTCCAGCGCATTGGCAACCTGGCGGGCACGCTGCGCGACCTGCGCGTAATGGGTGCGGTGGATATCGCCCTCCACCCGGCGCGAGACGATCTCGCTGTCACCATGGTGCCGCTGCGCAAAATCGATCAGCGATGCAATCAAGAGCGGCTGGTCTTGCATGAGTCCGAGCATCAAAACAACTCCATAGAAGGCCCAGGGCCATTGCAGAAAAATGCGTTCGCATGGTAATTCAGAACCCCGGCGTACCTGCGCAGGCCGATTCGTTGACAATCCGCGCCATGCTTGTTGCCGATCACCACGTTCCCGCCGTTGACGCAGCCGATTCTGCGCAGCCCGCAGGACCACCACCGTTTGAGGTGCCCCGCATCCGCCAGCTGGGCGCCGCATTTTTTGCGGACCTGAACCCCACGCCCCTGGCCGCACCCCATTGGATTGCCCACGACCATCGCACGGCGCAAGCGCTGCAGCTACCCGCAGGCTGGCACCAGGACGATGCCTGGCTGCAGACGCTTTCCGGCAACCCCGGTCTTCCAGTGCAACCCTTGGCTACGGTCTATAGCGGCCACCAGTTCGGCGTCTGGGCCGGTCAACTGGGCGATGGGCGCGCCATCCTGCTGGGTGAGCGCGCCGGCTTGGAAGTGCAGCTCAAAGGCGCAGGCCCCACGCCGTTTTCGCGCCGGGCCGATGGCCGCGCGGTCTTGCGCAGCTCGGTGCGCGAATTTCTCGCCAGCCAAGCCATGCGCGGCTTGGGGATTCCCAGCACCAGCGCGCTGTGCCTGACCGGATCGCCCGCCACCGTGTGGCGCGAACAAGCGGAAACCGCTGCGGTGGTGACCCGCGTTGCGCCCAGCTTTATCCGTTTTGGCCACTTTGAACATTTCGCGGCCAAAGGCGAAACCGCATCACTGCGACAACTGGCCGATTTTGTGATTGCCCACTATGACCCTGGCTGTTTAGTGGCGCCGGAATCACCCTACCTGGCGCTGCTGCGTGCGGTGACCCAGCGCAGCGCCGAACTGGTGGCGCTATGGCAATCGGTAGGTTTTTGTCACGGGGTTTTGAACACCGACAACATGAGCATCTTGGGCCTGACGCTGGACTACGGTCCTTTCCAGTTCCTGGATGCGTTTGACCCTGCGCATATTTGCAACCACTCCGACACCCA
>CANFTU010000225.1 GCA_947450005.1 Comamonadaceae bacterium
ATGAACGCCAGCAAAAACATCAGCACCCCACCGACGATGGGCAAAACAATGGGCAACACGGGAACGATTTCTTCCAAAGCGTCAGGTGCTTGGTGATCGGAGGCGGCGGACGAATGCTCAGACATGGTGGAATTCCGTAGGGGGCTGCAGATTTTTCGATTTTAACCGCCGACGTGTCAACCGAATGCGGGGCTGAAGCGTGAAGTACATGCGCACTCTGAATCATCCGGGCGCGTCGCAACTAATATGTCCAAGAAAGTTGGTTTATGCAAAAGCGTGTGATCGAATTACCTGAAAAAGGCACTTACCAATGGCGCCAGTTCAGCTATTGGTCAGATGAATACCGCCAAAGCCGCGCGGAACACTCTGCCTATATCGCACTCAATTTTGCTGGCGCACTCGATGTCTGCAAAAACAAGTTTCAAAGTTTGATGCGCCACCACCAGCAACATGCCTCTGATGCCCGCCATCACCGCGCCATCCAGCGTTTGCAAAACACCCTCAGCGGCGCTGCAGTAGCCTTTGAGAGCAGCTTTCACGCACATTGAAGGCCACCCGCGGCTCAGCCGCTGGCGCGCACCACGCGCAACACCTCGCTGGCGTAGGCCTCCAGCTTTTTCACCCCCATTCCGCTGATACCTTGTAAGTCTTCAATGGACTGCGGGGCCCGGTGCGCGATGCTGGCCAGTGTGGCGTCATGAAAAATCACATAGGCCGGTAGGTTGTGTTCCCGCGCGACTTCGGCGCGCCAGGCTTTGAGGTCATTGAAGCGGGCCAGCGCATCGTCGCTCAGGGCGATGGGGGTCAGTGGCGTACCGGCGGGCTTGGTTTTCTGGGTAGACCCTGACCCCATCGAACGGGGCGGTTTGGCGGCCGATTGGCGCAGTTGGACCAGCGCCTCTCCGCGCAGCACCGCGCGCGATTGTTCGGTGAGCGCCAGGGTGTTGAAGGCGTCGGCGTCCACCCGGACGGCGCCCATCGCCAACAATTGCCGCAGCACGCCGCGCAGCTGTGCTTCGCTGAATGCGGCACCCAGGCCGAATGTGCTTAGGCTGCGGTGCCCGTGCTGCGTGATTTTGTCGGTGGTTTTGCCGCGCAGTATGTCCATCAGATGCCCTGCGCCAAAGCGCATGCCGCTTTGGCGGTCGATACGGTAAATCGTGGACAGCAGCATTTGCGCGGGTTTGCTGGCGTCCCACATGGCCGGCGGCTCCAGGCAGTTGTCGCAGTTGCCGCAGGGCGCGCTCTTCTGCCCGAAATAGGCCAGCAGGCGTACCCGCCGGCAGTCGCTGGCTTCGGCCAATCCCAGCAGGGCGTCGAGCTTGCCGCGCAGCACCGCTTTGAACTCGTCGGCCGCCGGGCTCTCATCGATCATGCGCCGCTGGTTGACCACGTCTTGCAGGCCGTAGCACATCCAGGCATCAGCGGCCAGCCCGTCGCGCCCGGCGCGCCCGGTCTCCTGGTAATAGCCCTCGATGTTCTTGGGCATGTCCAGATGCGCAACAAAACGCACGTCGGGTTTGTCAATGCCCATACCAAACGCAATGGTGGCCACCATCACCACGCCGTCTTCGCGCAAAAAGCAGTTCTGGTTGTGTTGTCGCACCTGCGCGTCCAAGCCCGCGTGATAGGGCAGCGCGCGGATGCCGGCCTGGGCTAGCACTTCGGCAATGTTCTCGACTTTTTTGCGCGATTGGCAATACACCACGCCCGCCTCTTGCGGGTGTTCGCGTTCAATGAAACGCAGCAGTTGCGTGGTGCTGTCGCTCTTCTCGACGATGCGGTAACGGATGTTGGGCCGATCAAAGCTGCTGATGAAGGTGCGTGCTTCTTCCAGCTGCAAGCGCTCCACGATATCGGCGCGGGTGATGGCGTCGGCGGTGGCGGTGAGTGCGATGCGGGGCACGCTGGCAAAGCGTTCGTGCAGCACCGTCAGCGCCCGGTATTCGGGCCGGAAGTCGTGGCCCCATTGGCTGACGCAATGGACCTCATCAATCGCAAACAAGCTCAGCAACCCGCGCTCATGCAGGGAATCGAGCAGCGCTAAAAATCGTGGTGTTGTGACGCGTTCGGGTGCGGCGTAGAGCAGGGCGATCTCGCCGCGCAACAGGCGCTGTTCAATCGCGTGCGCCGCATCGCCGGTTTGCGTGGAGTTCAAAAACTCTGCGTCTACACCGGCTTCATGCAAAGCGCCGACCTGGTCGTGCATCAGCGCGATCAGGGGCGAAATCACCACCGCGGCGCCGCGCCCGGCGCGGTGACTGGCGATGGCGGGAAGTTGGTAACACAGGCTTTTGCCGCCGCCCGTGGGCATCAGCACCAGCGCGTCGCCACCGGCGCTCACGTGTTCGATGATTGCCTGCTGCGGACCGCGAAACTGGGAGTAGCCGAAGACTTCGGAGAGTATGGAGAGGTGGGACACAAATGCGCGCAGCGGGTGGGCCGCGAGTGTAGCCCTGTCGTTTACGGTCGCGCGCCGCTCACGCTGCCTTCAACGCGCGCCGGTACTGCATCGCCTCGGCCACATGGCCGATTTGCGTGGTGTCGCTCGCCGCCAGGTCGGCGATGGTGCGCGCAATCTTGAGCGTGCGGTGCGTGGCGCGCGCCGACCACGCGAGTTGCGTTGCCGCGGACTGCAAGAACTTGGAGGCCGTTGGTTCCAACTGTCCAAAGGTATCCATCTCCTGACCCGCCAGCGCCTGATTGGGCTTACCTTGCCGCCGCACTGCGCGGGCGTGTGCCGCGACGCAGCGGCTGCGGATCTCAGCACTCGCCTCCCCGGGTGGCGCCTGCAGAAGCTCGTGCGGGGCCAGCGCTGGCACTTCCACGTGCAAGTCGATGCGGTCCATCAGCGGGCCGCTGAGTTTGCTCTGGTAACGGTGCACTTGATCCGGTGTGCAGCGGCAACTTCGGAGTGCGCTGCCCAGGTACCCGCAGGGGCAGGGGTTCATGGCCGCGATCAATTGAAAGCGTGCCGGGAATTCGGCCCGCCGTGCCGCACGGGCGATGGTGATGGTGCCGCTCTCCAGCGGTTCGCGCAGCGCCTCCAGTGCGCTGCGGGCGAATTCTGGGAATTCATCCAGAAACAGCACACCGTTGTGTGCCATCGAAATCTCGCCCGGCCGTGGCGGCGAGCCCCCGCCGACCAGGGCTACGGCGCTAGCCGAGTGGTGCGGGCTGCAGGTTGGACGTTGGCCCCAGCGTTCCAGCGTAAAGCGGCCGCTCAGGCTGCTGATGGCTGCGCTCTCCAGCGCTTGTTGGGTGCTCATGTCAGGCAGCAGCCCGGCAAAGCGCTGCGCCAACATCGATTTGCCGGCCCCCGGCGATCCAACGAGCAAAAGGCTATGGCCGCCCGCCGCCGCAATTTCCAGCGC
>CANFTU010000226.1 GCA_947450005.1 Comamonadaceae bacterium
CAAGATGGACTACAAAATCCGCTTTGGTCCGTTTGAATTGCTGTTGGATGGGCGCTGGCAGTCATTCGCGCATGCCGATGCAGCGCGCGCCACGCTGGCCGGCAAGGCATGAGCACCCGCACACCGCCAGGACCAACGGTTCCATCAGTTCAAGTCATCGAGCGGCTGTTCGGTCTCATCGATATCCTGGCCTCTGCTGAGTCCTCGATGTCACTCAAGGACATCAGCGCAGCCGCGGGTCTGCATCCGTCCACTGCGCACCGCTTGCTGAACGACCTGGTGATCGGGCGCTATGTCGACCGCGACCAGCCTGGCACCTACCGGCTGGGTATGCGCTTGCTGGAACTGGGTAACCTGGTCAAGGGGCGGCTCAATGTCCGTGACGCAGCGCTGGGTCCTATGCGCGCCCTGCATGATGTGATCAAACAGCCGGTCAACCTCAGCATGCGCCAAGGCGATGAAATCATCTACATTGAGCGTGCCTACAGCGAGCGCTCAGGCATGCAAGTGGTCCGGGCAATTGGGGGCCGGGCGCCCTTGCACCTGACATCGGTGGGCAAGTTGTTCCTGGCGCACGAGGACGCCCAACAGGTGCGCAACTATGCGCTGCGAACCGGGCTGCCCGGCAATACGGCTAACAGCTTGCGTGACTTAGATGCTCTGGAGCATTCGCTTGCACAGGTTCGTCAGCTTGGATTTGCCACCGACAACGAAGAGCTGGAACTGGGGGTTCGGTGTCTGGCGGTGGGTATTTACGATGACCAGGCGCACCTGGTTGCCGGCCTGTCTATCTCTGCGCCATCCGGTCACATGGACGACCGCTGGCTCGTCGATTTGCGCAACATCGCGCAGACTATTTCACACAGCCTCGGGCACGGTCATTCGATGTAGGCAGACGCGGGGGGAGGCGCCGGTTCAGCGCACGTGCGCCTCAATTGATGCGCAGGGCGCCTTGCTCATTTCCCGGCAGCATACTGACAACCGGGCTGGTTTTGGCCGACAAAGGCACTGAGCTTTCCAGCCAATGGCGCACCCGCTCGGCGTCAGCGATGCGGCTCAGTTTGCCCGCCGAATCCAGAAAAACCATGATCAACTTGCGCCCGGCAATTTTGGTCTGCATCACCAAGCATTGCCCCGCCTCGGTGATGTAACCGGTTTTTTGCAGGCCGATATCCCAGTCAGGATCTTTGACCAAACGGTTGGTATTGCGGTATTGCAGGACCTTGCGACCCACAGCGACCTGGTAGCCCGGCGAGGTCGACAGCTCACGCAAGGTGGGGTCGCCATGGGCGTAGCTGACCAGGGTAGCCAGATCTTTGGCGCTGGATCGGTTGTTGCTCGACAAGCCGGTTGGTTCCACATAGGAGGTATCACGCATCCCGATTGCCGCCGCTTTTTGGTTCATCAAGCCGACAAAGCGCGCCAAGCCGCCGGGGTAAGTACGCCCCAGCGCATGGGCTGCGCGGTTTTCGCTGGACATGAGGGCCAGATGCAGCAATTCGCCACGGCTGAGTTCCGTGCCCACACTCAAGCGGGAATGGCTGCCCTTTTCGGTGTCGATGTCGTCTTGGGTAATCGTGATGGGTTCGTCTAGGGACAGTTGCGCTTCGCTGATCAGAACGCCCGTCATCAGCTTGGTCAAGGAGGCAATTGGCAGCACCACTTGCTCGTTCTTGCGGAAAAGGACTTCCTTGGTGTCCTGATCCATGACCAATACCGCGCTGGACTTGAGATGCAATTCGTCATGCTGTTCGTGCAGGCCTGCGAGCTGCCCCACCGATGGCTTCGTTGGCACCTCCGCGCGCGCCAGACGGCTTTGCACCGGAGCCTGTTTGCGGGCGAGCGTGGCACGCCGCACCGGCTTGCCCATGGTCTTTTTGCTGACGGATTTGCTTTTGCCCATGGACGCGGAGATGTCCGCCGCAACGACCGTTCCCGCCAACCCCATCAAGGTCGCACAAACCAACGCAAATTTTCGTGTCAAAGTATTCAATGGCTTCACCCAAAACTAGGAAATTCGTCGGGCCCAAGGGACCAGTTGCGCCGAATTATGACCGCATTTTCAGATTTACATGAGATATTTCAAGCACTTGGCGCACAAAGTTAAACAATTCACTCGCGAGCGCGCCGCGCATACTGTTCATACATTCAGTGTTTGCTATTTGTGCAGCCCGCGCTCATCCGGCTCGTCAGTGGAGGTGCTGACCATGCTGGTGTGCACGCCCGTGAACTTGCGCGTGGCATAGACCACGTACCCGCTCACCCCGTACACCACAAAAATGCCGAACATGGCAGTCGGTGGGTCCAGGTTGACGATGGCAATCATCAACGCAATCAACACAATCACCGCAAAGGGCACGCTCTTGCGCAAGGTGAAATCTTTGAAACTGTAAAAAGGAATGTTGCTCACCATGCTCAATCCCGCATACAAAGCCCAGCAAAACATCGGCCAGGCCACGCTGGATGGAACAATATGCGAATCGGTGCACCACCAAATGAAGCCCGCAACCAAGGCCGCCGCAGCCGGTGAGGGCAAGCCCTGAAAAAAGCGCTTGTCCACCACCTGCGTGTTGACGTTGAACCGCGCCAACCGCAGCGCGGCACAAGAGCAGTACACGAAGGATGCAAACCAACCCCAGCGGCCTAGGTTTTGCAGTGTCCACACGTACGCGATCAACGCGGGCGCAGCGCCAAAGGACACCATGTCCGAGAGCGAATCCATCTGCTCACCAAACGCACTTTGTGTATTGGTCATGCGGGCGACCCGGCCATCCAGGCTATCGAGCACCATGGCACAGAAAATACCAATTGCCGCATTCATAAACTGGCCATTGACAGCCATCACCATGCCGTAAAAACCGCCAAACAAAGCGGCCAGCGTGAAGAGGTTGGGCAGGACGTAAATACCTTTGCGGGGCCTCTTCAAGGGGACCACATCATCATCGCCCACTAAGGCATCCATTCCATCGTGCATATTCAACTCCTTGATGGCCGTTGGCCTGGTCTAGAAACAGCAAGGGCCACCCAAGTGGCCCCGCCTTTCCAGCCGCAGTCTATCAATTGCGGGTTTGATCCACCAGCTTGTTCTTTTTGATCCAAGGCATCATGGCACGCAGGGTCTCGCCCACGGTCTCGATCTGGTGCTCGCCCATCAGGCGACGGCGGCTCAGCAAAGTCGGCGCACCGGCCTTGTTCTCCAGAATGAAGCTCTTGGCGTACTCGCCGGTCTGGATGTCTTTCAGGCACTGGCGCATCGCGTCTTTGGTCGCAGCGGTGACGATGCGCGGACCGGTGACGTACTCGCCGTATTCGGCATTGTTGGAGATCGAATAGTTCATGTTGGCGATGCCGCCTTCATAAATCATGTC
>CANFTU010000227.1 GCA_947450005.1 Comamonadaceae bacterium
CAAGCCAATCTGGTCAATTACCTGTGGCCGCTGGGCATCGTGCTGCTCGCGCCCGTGCTGCTGCCGGGCGCGCGGATGCGGCCCTTGCATGTGGTGGCGGCGCTCATCGGTTTTGGTGGTGCGGCTCTGGCCATCCTGGGTGGTGCGGCTGACACCGGCGCGCCAGCCGATGCGGGCGGTTTGCAATGGGGCTATGTTGCTGCTGCCGCGTCCGCCTGCGTGTGGGCCACCTATTCGCTGCTGACGCAGCGGGTGGCGGCTTTCCCCACAGCGGCGGTGGGCGTGTTCGGGCTGGCCTCTGGCCTCTTGTCGCTGGCCTGCCACGCGCTGCTGGAGCCCGCCGTCGAACTGGATACCCACGCGCTGTTGCTCATCGCCGCGCTCGGCCTCGGGCCTTTGGGCGGCGCGTTCTATTTGTGGGACGCGGCGCTCAAACGCGGCGACCCGCGCCAGATCGGGTTGCTGTCCTTTCTCACGCCGCTGCTCTCGACGCTGGGCTTGCTGCTGCAGCGCGGCGAATGGCCGGGTACCTCCATCCTGTTGGCGGCGCTGATGGTTGTGGGTGCAGCCGTGCTGGGCTCGTATGCCAGCCGAGCCAGCGCAGCGCAAGAACCCGAAGCCAGCAGTTGACGCGTTGCTTGCATACCATTTGATCCACCATGGCCTGGCACGCACAGCTCCACCTTGATTACACGCAAACCGGCACTGACCCAGCGTCCGGCGACCCGCCGCGCACCGTGGTGCGGCATACCCACACCGGCCCGCTGCGTATCTTGCAAAGCCTCTACCCCGAGGGCGACGCCGTGTGCCACAACGTGCTGGTGCATCCGCCCGGCGGGCTGGTCGGGGGCGACGTGCTGGAGTTGGACGTGCAAGCCAACGGCGAAGCCCACGGGCTGATCACCACGCCCGGTGCCAGCCGCTTTTACCGCAGCGCGGGTGAGCTGGCGCTGCAAGACACGCGCATCCGGCTGGCGGACGCGGCGCGGCTGGAATGGCTGCCAGCCGAGGCGATTTATTACGACGCCTGCCAGGCCGAAAACCGCTTGCGCATCGAACTCGCGCCCGATGCCAGCCTGATGGGCTGGGACGTTGCCGCACTCGGCCTGCCCCACGCCGGCCTGCCCTTTGCCAGCGGCACCGTGCTGCAGCACATTGAAATCCCGGGCCTGTGGCTGGAGAGCGGCCGCATGGACGCCGCAGATACCCGGCTGCTGCACAGCCCGCTGGGCCTGGCTGGCCACAACTGCATCGCCACGCTGTTTTTCTGCACCGGCGGCCCGCTGGGCCGCGCGCGCCAAACCGCCGCGCTGGACGCAGCCCGCGCTTGCATCGATAGCCACCCCTTGGCTGCCAGCGCCGGGGCCACCAGCCCCAACCCGCAGGTGGTGGTGGTGCGGGTGCTGGCCCCGCAGGTGGAAGCGGCTATGGAACTGCTGCGCGCTATTCGCGTGGCGTGGCGGGCCGAGCTGTGGCAGCTGGGGGCGGGGGTGCCGCGGATTTGGGCGATGTGAAGGCCGGGGTGATTGCGTAGCGTTTGATATCGGCGTAGCGGTAGGTATCGCGCACCTCCATCGTGGCGCGAAAGTCCGCCAGGGTGATTGTCTTAAAGCCGGTGTCTTTCTGCGTCATCAACAGGCGCAGCAGGTTGGTTGAATAGACCGAGCGCAGGCCGCGCGCGAACTCCAGCCGGTACCGGACAAAGCGCTCACCGAGCATGAAAATATGGCGCGTCAGATCCGGCGAAAAATGGATTTCGGCCCAAGCCTCTTTCTCGTGGTATCAGGCTTTCTAGGCCCAGCGCATAAGCAGCGCGCAGGGTGTAGCCTTCGATAGGCTCGCCCATGTTGGCCAACTGCGAAAACTGCGCGGGCTGAACGCGAACCTTCACACACCCGATGGCGTGGCCCTACTTATCCTTAGTAGGCGATAGCGTGATTTGCGCAGAGGCATGCATCGCGTGGCAAGCATCATCACGCAGCCCTAGTTAAGGCTCAAGGGGAAACCCTATGCCGCCTTAAGAACCGGGGTAAAGCGCCAATCAGATCCATACAGAAAAACCTGTCTTGGTCTGGTTTCCGATTTTTTGATCGCTCCCGTTCGCGAAGAGCTTTTGCTGCCCAGTCACTTGCCCCATCGACCTAGGCAAAATTGCCCAGCAGTCACAACGCTGTTCTACAGGTTACGCACGCAAACCCGTCACCTACTGTCCAGCTAAACCCAGTTCTCCACTTCCAGCCCAGGTACCCGTAAAAACTCCCCCATGTTGTTCGTCACCAGCACCAAGCCTTCGCTGCGGGCGTGGGCTGCAATGTGAATGTCATTCACACCGATGGGTTGTCCGCGTTTCTCCAAGGCAGCTCGGATAGCGCCGTAGTGCTGAGCGGCTTTGGGGCCATAGGGCAGAACTTCCAGGCGGCTGCAAAAGTCTTCGATGGCGGCCAGGTTCTCGCTCGCGCGGCTGCTCTTCTCGGCGCCGTGCAAGAGCTCAGCCAAGGTAATCGACGAGATCGCCATGCGGTTGGCATTACCTTTGAAAGTGGCAAGCACCTCGATGGGGCGCCGCTTCAACACATAGATGACGATGTTGGTATCTAGCAGGTAACGCAGCATCAGAGCGCTTCCCGCTCGGACTGGTGTTGGGTGGCGCGATCGGGCAGGAAGTCGTCGCTCACTTCGGGGCCGCCAAGAAAGAAGCTGTCCCAGGTTTGGCCAAGAGGGGTGATGATGCGCTCGTTGCCCCTGATACGTATTTCTACCTTTTGGATACCCTCAGGTAGGCGCACGTCCAAAGGGATGCGAACGGCCTGGGTGCGGTTGTTAACGAAAACCGTGCCGATGGACATAACAGCCTCCTTAGCAATTGTATATAGCAATTGTATATTGCGCCTCAGGCGCCATTCATTAGCGACATCCCGACGGGCTCCCCTCAAGTAGGGGCGCGGCATCAGCCCGTCCAGAGCGTTCAGAACCGCGGCAAATCCGGATGCTTGATCGCCCCAGCGCGCACCAGCATCTTGCCGTACTCGGCGCAGCGGTGCAGCGTGGGAATGACCTTGCCGGGGTTGAGCAAACCGGCCGGGTCGAAGGCGCGTTTGACGCCGAACATCTGCTCGTTTTCGGCAGCCGAAAACTGCACGCACATGCTGTTGAGTTTCTCCACGCCCACGCCGTGTTCGCCGGTGACGGTGCCGCCCATGGCGACGCTGGTCTCCAGGATGTCGGCGCCGAAGAGTTCGCAGCGGTGCAACTGGTCCGGGTCACTCGCATCAAAAAGTATCAGCGGGTGCAAATTGCCGTCCCCCGCGTGGAACACGTTGGCGCAACGCAGGCCGTATTTTTTCTCCATCTCGCCGATGGCCA
>CANFTU010000228.1 GCA_947450005.1 Comamonadaceae bacterium
CACCGCATCACGCTGGGCCGCAGCGCCCTGCTGGCTACGCTGCAGCGTACCGCCATCTTGACCAGCGACAAGTTCAAAGGCGTGCGCCTGAACATCGAGCCCGGCACCTTGCGTGTGGCCTCGAGCAATGCCGAGCAGGAAGAGGCCGTTGACGAACTCGACATCGATTACAGCGGCGACATGATCGAAATCGGCTTCAACGTCACCTATCTTATTGAAGTGCTTAGCAATATGACGCAGGAGATGGTCAACCTGGAGCTCAGCGACAGCAACAGCTCTGCCCTGTTCACCATTCCGGACCACGCCGACTTCAAATACGTGGTCATGCCCATGCGCATTTGAGCGCCGATTCAGATTTCTCACCCGGCCCCGCGCCGGGTCCTTTTTTCCAGCCTTCCCGCGCACCCACGAGACCAAGCTACCCATGACTGAAGAAAACAAGCCCGTTGGACCTGCGGCAACTGATTCCGCCAATGTGAATACCGGCGAAAGCGGCAGCGAGAGCTCGAACTTCCAGCCCCTGATCGACACCGACCAAGCGGGCGCCACCGAAGCCTACGGGGAATCTTCCATTCAGATTCTGGAAGGCCTGGAAGCCGTTCGCAAACGCCCGGGCATGTACATCGGTGACACGTCTGACGGCACCGGCCTGCACCACCTGGTGTTTGAAGTGGTTGATAACTCGATTGACGAATCCCTGGCCGGCCATTGCGACGATATTCTGGTCACGATCCATTCCGACAACTCCATCAGCGTGGTCGATAACGGACGCGGCATCCCGACCGGCATCAAGCTCGACGACAAACACGAACCCAAGCGCAGCGCGGCCGAAATTGCCCTGACCGAATTGCACGCTGGCGGCAAGTTCAACCAAAACAGCTACAAAGTCTCGGGTGGCCTGCACGGCGTGGGCGTGAGCTGCGTCAACGCGCTGTCCAAAATGCTGCGCCTGACGATCCGCCGCGACGGCAAAGTCCATTCTTTGGAGTTCAGCCGCGGCTTTGTGCAAAACCGCATCGTTGAAATGCAAGACGGCGTCGAAGTCTCACCCATGAAAGTCATCGGCGACACCGAGAAGCGCGGCACCGAAGTGCACTTTCTGCCCGACACCGACATCTTCAAAGAGAACAACGATTTCCACTACGAAATCTTGAGCAAGCGCCTGCGCGAACTCAGCTTTTTGAACAACGGCGTGCGCATCCGCCTCAAAGACGAGCGCAGCGGCAAAGAAGATGACTTCTCGGGCGCGGGCGGCGTGCAGGGCTTTGTGAACTTCATCAACAAAGGCAAGTCGGTGTTGAACCCCAACATCTTCCACGCCACGGGTGACCGCCAAAGCGACCAGAACACCAACATCGGCGTCGAAGTTGCCATGCAATGGAACAGCGGCTTCAACGAGCAGGTGCTGTGCTTCACCAACAACATCCCCCAGCGCGACGGCGGCACCCATTTGACCGGCCTGCGCGCCGCCATGACCCGCGTCATCAATAAATACATCGATGAATCGGAGCTTGCCAAAAAAGCCAAAGTCGAAGTCACCGGCGACGACATGCGCGAAGGGCTGTGCTGCGTGCTGTCCGTCAAAGTGCCCGAACCCAAATTCAGCAGCCAGACCAAAGACAAGCTGGTGTCCAGCGAAGTGCGCGGCCCCGTGGAAGACATCGTGAGCAAGTTGCTGGCTGACTATTTGCAGGAGCGTCCCAACGACGCGAAGATCATCGTGGGAAAAATCATTGAGGCTGCCCGTGCCCGCGAAGCGGCGCGCAAGGCGCGCGACATGACACGCCGCAAGGGCGTGCTCGATGGTATGGGCCTGCCCGGCAAGCTGGCCGACTGCCAGGAAAAAGACCCCGCGCTGTGCGAGATTTACATCGTCGAGGGCGACTCCGCCGGCGGCAGCGCCAAGCAAGGGCGCGACCGTAAATTCCAGGCCATCCTACCCCTGCGCGGCAAGATCTTGAATGTGGAAAAAGCCCGCTACGAAAAGCTGCTGACCAGCAACGAAATTTTGACGCTCATCACCGCCTTGGGCACGGGCATCGGCAAGGCGGGCGGCAGCACAGGCAACGACGACTTCAACGTCGCCAAGCTGCGTTACCACCGCATCATCATCATGACTGACGCCGACGTTGACGGCGCGCACATCCGCACCCTGCTGCTGACCTTTTTCTACCGCCAGATGCCCGAGCTGGTTGAGCGCGGCCATATCTACATCGCCCAGCCGCCGCTCTACAAAGTCAAGGCCGGCAAAGAAGAGCTGTACCTCAAAGACGCTTCGGCACTGGACAGCTTTTTGATGCGCATTGCGCTTGTCAACGCCTCGGTCTTCACCGGCGGCCCCAACGGCACGACGCTTTCAGGCGACACCCTGGCCGAACTGGCACGCAAGCACCAGGTGGCGCAGGCCGTGATTGCGCGGCTGCAAAACTTCATGGACGCCGAGGCCCTGCGCTGCGTCGCCGACGGCGTCGCGCTCAATCTCGACACGGTGGCCGATGCCGAAGCCTCCGCCGCTGTCCTTCAAGCGCATTTGCCCGACGCCGAAGTGGCCGGGGAATTCGACGCCCGCACCGACAAGCCCATTCTGCGCATCAGCCGGCGCCACCACGGCAACGTGAAAAGCAGCGTGCTCACGCAGGACTTTGTGCACGGCTCTGACTACGCCACGCTGGCTGACGCCGCCAACACCTTCAAAGACCTGCTGCACGAAGGCGCACGCGTGACCCGTGGCGAGGGCGAGCGCGCCAAGGAAGAAAAAGTCCACGACTTCCGCCAAGCCATGGCCTGGCTCATCACCCAGGCCGAAAACGCCACGGCCCGCCAGCGCTACAAAGGCCTGGGCGAAATGAACCCCGCCCAACTCTGGGAAACCACCATGGACCCGACCGTGCGCCGCCTGCTCAAAGTCCAAATCGACGATGCGATTGAAGCCGACCGCGTGTTCACCATGCTGATGGGTGACGAAGTCGAACCACGCCGTGAGTTCATTGAGGCGAACGCGCTGCGGGCGGGGAATATCGATATTTGATGGTTTGATAACCGGGCCGCCCCATCCGGGGAAGCCGGCGCGCCCACGCGCGGGGCGCGTGCGCACAGCCTTCGCGCTGATCTGCACGCTTCTTGCCTCTGCGACTGTGCCCGCCGCAGACTTGGCACGCGAGCCGGTGCGGCTGACAACCTGGCTTCGCCGCGAGGTCTGCGCCACCGCCCATGGCAGCAGCCAACTGTCACCTGACATCGCGCTGGGGCTGGTGGCGTTCAACTCGCCTTACCTGTTTGGCGGAAAAGCCTTGCGATCCCAATTGACCTGTGGCGCCTGCCATGCCCGGGAAGGACGGTCGGGCGCCGCG
>CANFTU010000229.1 GCA_947450005.1 Comamonadaceae bacterium
AACTCGCCCGCCCGTCTGATATGGAGCCAAGCAACCCGCTGGAGGTGGCTATTAGAAACCACCTCGCCGCCCACGGCGGTTGGATGGGTTTTGACGACTTCATGCAACAGGCGCTGTACACGCCGGGCCTGGGCTATTACGCCAACAGCCTGCCCAAATTCGGCGACTCGGCGCAGGCGGGTGGGGCGCAAGCCGCCGGCAGCGATTTCGTCACAGCCCCCGAGCTCACGCCGCTATTCGGCTACGCGCTGGCGCGCCAGGTGGCGCAGGTTTTGCAAACCACGGGCTGCGACGAGATCTGGGAATTCGGCGCCGGCAGCGGCGCGCTGGCCGGGCAGCTGCTGGCCGCGCTGGACGAGATGGGCGTTGCCGTGCGCCGCTACACCATTGTGGAACTGTCGCAGACCCTGGCCGCCCGCCAGCGCGAGCGCCTGGCGCGCCACGCGGACCGCATGCATTGGGCCGACGCCTTGCCAGACCAACTCAGCGGCGTGCTGATCGGCAACGAAGTGCTCGATGCGATGCCGGTGCAGTTGCTGGCGCGCGTGGACGGCGTCTGGCACGAGCGGGGTGTGGTGGCCGGCGAAGCGGGTTTCACGTGGAGCGACCGGCCCAGCAGCCTGCGCCCGCCCTGCGATTTGGAGGGCGCGCACGATTACCTGTGCGAAATCCACCCGCAGGGCGAGGCCTTTGTGCGCAGCCTGGGCCAGCGGCTACAGCGCGGCCTGATCCTGCTGCTGGACTACGGCTTCGGCCAGGACGAGTACTACCACCCGCAGCGCCACATGGGCACCGTGATGTGCCACCGGGGCCACCGCAGTGACATGCACCCGTTGGCGGATGTGGGCCTCAAAGACATCACCGCCCACGTCAACTTCAGCGGCATCGCCGCGGCCGGCGATGAGGCGGGCCTGGCGCTGCTGGGCTACACCACGCAAGCGCACTTTTTGATGAACTGCGGCCTGGTCGAGCTGATGCAGGCGGCCAGCGCGGCGCAGCGCAACCGCGCCGAGAAGCTGATCCTGGAGCACGAAATGGGTGAGATTTTCAAGGTCATCGCCCTGGGACGGGGTGTTGACGAGCCGCTGCTGGGCTTTGCCCGTGGCGACCGCAGCCACCGGCTGTAAGGTGGCGAAATTTAGGCGCTACAGTCAGCGGGTTTGACCGAAAACCGCCCTCAGTCCCCGCGATCCATGACCGATATCACCTTTCCCTCCCACATGCCTCCTGTTGCCGGGGTCGACATTGGCGGCACCAAGGTGGCCGTGAGCGTGGCCGATGGCCGGGGCGTGCGCGGCAAGTTGTCCCAACCCACCGCCGTGCGCGGGGGGCGCGACGCGCTGGCCTTGCAGGTGGTCGATCTGGTGCGCCAAAGCTGCGCGATGGCCGGCGTGGCGCCGGCCGATCTGGCGGCGGTCGGCGTGTCGTCATGCGGTCCGTTTGTGATGCGCGATGGCCTGGTGGAGCTGAATTCACCCAACATCTGCGGCGGCATGGCTGGTGCGGCGCGCGGCCTGCCCAATGACTGGCCCACCGCCTACCTGGAAGCACCCTTGCGCCAGGTATTCCCGGGCGTGCGGGTGGAAAACGACGGCATTGCCGCCTTGGAGGCCGAGCGCCGCTGGGGGGCGTTGCGCGATGTGGCCAACTGCGCCTATGTGACTTGGAGCACCGGCATTGGCGCAGGGGTCTGCGTCGACGGACGTGCCTTGCGGGGCAAAAACGGCAACGCCGGGCATGCCGGCCACATGTTTGTGAGCGACAACGAGGAGGCCTTGTGCGGCTGCGGCAACCTGGGCGACGTGGAAGCGCTGATTGCGGGCAATGCGATTCCGCGCCGTTTTGCCGCCCAGGGTATTGCCGATGCCCCCGGCTTATTCACCGCCGCGCGCGCCGGTGAGCCGCACGCCCAGGCGGTGGTCGACGAACTCTGCCGCGTCATGGGCCGCGCCTTGTACAACCTGACCATTCTGTTTGACTTGCAGCGCATCAGCCTGGGCGGCAGTGTGTTCTGGCACCACCGCGAGTTTTTGCTGCCGAAATTGCAGGCCTATGTGCACGGCAAGCTGCCGGCCTTGACCGAGGGCGTGGACTTTGTTCCCGCCGGACTCGGCGACCGGGTGGGTGACTACGCCGCACTCGCGCTGGTCGTGGGCGATTAGGGCGTAGGGCGTCCTGTCGGGGCGCTGCGCCGCAGCGTGGTCAGCGCGATGCCACCCAGCACCAGCGCGCCGCCGATGTAGACCGCCTGCACCGGCTCCTCTCCGTGCACCAGCCAGACCCACAACGGGTTGAGTACCGCGTCGGCCATGGTGATCAGCACCATGTGGCTGGTTGCCACACTGCGTGCACCGTGCATATAAAAGAGCAGGGGAATGGCCAGTTGCACCAGCCCCATGAACAGCAGCACCAGCACGTGCTCCCAAGCGGGCAGGATCAGCACACCGCTGGCGCTGATGGCGACAAAGGTCAGCAGCCCGCCCAGGAATAGCGCAGGCTCCATGTCAAATTCCCGGTAGCGCCGCAGTGCCACGCTTTGGCTGGCAAAGCAGGCGGCCACAGCCAGGCCGGACAGCACGCCCACGATGCCGGTCGCTTGCGACTGGCCCTCGCCCAGCGCGATCACGGCGACACCCAGCAGGGCCATGAGCATGGCCACGTAATAGATGGCGGGCGTACGCTCGCCCAGCCACAGGCGCGCAATCAGCGCCGCAAATAGACCGGAGGTGGCGGTCAGGCAGGAGATAGCGGCCACGCTGCCGTGGCCCAGCGAAAAAATATAGAGCGAGGAGCCCAGCGCGAAAAATCCGGCAGACAGCAAGAGCGCGCTCGGGGGGCTGCGCCGCACCATCGCCAGACTGCCGCGCCCGTAACGCAAGGCAACCCACAAGGCCATGGACAACGCCAGCCCGAGGCCGCGAAACGCGTTGAAAGACCAGGGGTCTATGCCCGGCAGCCAGCGCACAAAAACCCCGCTTAGGCTCCAAAACAGCGTGGCCCCGGCGACCAGCAGCAGGCCACGGGAGGTGGAGCCGCCCGCCATCAGGCGTCGGTGCTGCGCCGTACGCGCGCGCCGCGCCCGCGCGACAGGTTGGCGCCTGCGGCCGCACCCGCAGCGCGGCTTTGCTCGCCGCCCCATTGGGCCCGCGCGCCGGTGGAGATTTCGCCGAGCTGGCTGGTGATGTCTTCCATCGTTGGGCTGGTGCTTTTGGTGTGCGACTCCAGCGCGTCGCGCATGGCGCGCAAATGCTTAGCCGAGGTACCGCAGCAGCCGCCGATGATGCGGGCACCC
>CANFTU010000230.1 GCA_947450005.1 Comamonadaceae bacterium
ATCGGTTGGCCATCGCCGCGCCCGCCCGGCAGCGAGGCCACCGGCACCGAGTAGACCCGCCCCTGCGAACCAAAAGCCAGCAGCGTATCCACGCTGCGGCAGGCAAAGGTGGCGTACAAGGCGTCACCCGCTTTGAAGGCCAGCGTGTCCACATCGACCTCATGGCCCAGGCGCGAGCGGACCCAGCCTTTTTCGCTCACCACCACCGTCACCGGCTCATCCACCACGCGCAGCTCCACCACCGCTTTTTTCTCGGCCTGGATCAGGGTGCGGCGCGGGTCGGCAAATGTCTTGGCATCGGATTCGATCTCTTTGACCATCAGGCGGCGCAGGGCTGCCGGACTGCCCAAAATCTCTTCGAGCTTTTTCTGCTCGTCGCGCAGCTCCGAGAGCTCCTGCTCGATCTTGATTGCTTCCAGCCGCGCCAGCTGGCGCAGGCGGATTTCCAAAATGTCTTCGGCCTGCCGCTCGGAGAGACGGAAGCGCGCCATCAACGCAGCACGCGGCTCATCCGACTGGCGGATGATGGCGATCACCTCATCGATATTGAGCAGCACCAGTTGGCGGCCCTCCAGGATGTGGATGCGGTCCAGCACCTTGCCCAGGCGGTGGCGCGCGCGTCGCTCGATGGTGGTCTGGCGGAACGCAATCCACTCGGTGAGCATCTGACGGAAGGACTTTTGCGTGGGCACACCGTCCAGCCCGACCATCGTCAGGTTGATGGGCGACGAAGTCTCCAGGCTGGTGTGCGCCAGTAGCGCGGTGATCAACTCGCCTTGTTCAATGCGGCTGGTCTTGGGCTCAAACACCAGCCGTACTGCAGCGTCTTTGTTGGATTCGTCGCGCACCACATCCAGAACGGCCAGCACGCTGGCCTTGAGCTGGGTTTGCTCCTGACTCAGGGCTTTTTTGCCGGCCTTAACTTTGGGGTTGGTGATGTCCTCGATCTCTTCCAGCACCCGCTGCGTGCTCACGCCCGGCGGCAGCTCGGTCACCACCAATTGCCATTGGCCGCGCGCCAGCTCTTCGATCTTCCAACGCGCCCGCACTTTGAGCGAACCGCGGCCCGTGCGGTAGGCGTCGGCAATATCCGTGGCGGCGCTGATGATCTGCCCGCCACCGGGAAAGTCAGGGCCCGGCACCAGGGCGAGCAACTCTTCGTCCGTGGCCTTGGGGTTTTTGACCAGCGCCACGCAGGCGTCGGCAATCTCGCGCAGGTTGTGGCTGGGAATCTCGGTGGCCAGGCCCACGGCAATGCCGCTGGCGCCGTTGAGCAGCGTGAAAGGCAGGCGCGCGGGCAACTGGCGCGGCTCCTCGGTGGAGCCGTCGTAATTGGGCACAAAGTCCACCGTGCCCTGGTCGATCTCGTCGAGCAGCAGGCTGGTGATTTTGGCCAGCCGCGCCTCGGTGTAGCGCATGGCCGCAGCACCGTCGCCATCGCGCGAGCCGAAGTTGCCCTGGCCGTCGATCAGCGGGTAGCGCTGCGAAAAATCCTGCGCCATGCGTACCAGCGCGTCATACGCCGCCTGGTCGCCATGCGGGTGAAAGCGGCCCAGCACATCGCCCACTACCCGCGCGCTTTTCACCGGCTTGGCGCCGGTGTTGCCATTGGCACCGCCAAAGCCCAGACCCATGCGCGACATGGAATACAAAATCCGCCGCTGCACCGGCTTCTGGCCGTCGCAGACATCGGGCAGCGCACGGCCTTTGACGACGCTCAGGGCGTATTCCAGGTAGGCGCGCTGCGCGTAGGTGGCCAGGTTCAGTTCATTGTCATCCGCAGCGGTGCCGGCGCTGGGTGGGGGTGTCAACAGGTCGCTCATATATCAATCTCAATCGTGCTGCCGTGCAGCTCCATCAGTTCGCGGCGTGCGCCGGCTTCGCCCTTGCCCATGAGCTTGGTCATCAGGGCCTCGGTATCGCCAAAGTCAATAGCGCCCAAAGCCACAGGCAGCAGGCGGCGGGTGTCGGGGTTGAGGGTGGTGTCCCATAGTTGCTCGGCGTTCATCTCGCCCAGGCCTTTGAAGCGGCTGATGCTCCACGCGCCTTCGCGCACGCCTTCTTTGCGCAATTTATCCAGCAGTGCGTTGAGTTCGCCCTCATCGAGCGCATAGGCTTTGGATGCCGGCTTTTTGCCACGCGCCGGTGCATCCACCCGGAACAGCGGCGGGCGGGCGACATACACGTTGCCGGCCTCAATCAGCTTGGGGAAATGGCGGAAAAACAGGGTGAGCAGCAGCACCTGGATGTGCGAGCCGTCCACGTCGGCGTCACTCAGGATGCAGACCTTGCCGTAGCGCAGGCCGCTCATGTCCGGCGTGTCGTTGGGGCCATGGGGGTCTACTCCGATGGCGACCGAAATATCGTGGATCTCGGTGTTGGCAAACAAGCGGTCGCGGTCGACTTCCCAGGTGTTCAAGACCTTGCCGCGCAGGGGCAGGATGGCCTGATTTTCTTTGTCGCGGCCCATTTTGGCGCTGCCTCCTGCGGAGTCACCCTCGACCAGAAAGACCTCGTTGTAAGCCAGATCACGACTCTCACAATCGGTGAGCTTGCCCGGCAGCACCGCCACGCCTGAGCTCTTGCGCTTCTCAACTTTTTGCCCCGCGCGCTGGCGGATTTGGGCGGCTTTGATGGCCAGCTCGGCCAGTTTTTTGCCGTATTCCACATGCTCGTTGAGCCAAAGTTCCAGCACGGGGCGCACGCAGGATGAGACCAGGCGCACCGCGTCACGCGAATTCAGCCGCTCCTTGATCTGGCCCTGGAACTGCGGGTCAAGCACCTTGGCGGACAGCACATAACTGGCGCGGGCGAACACGTCTTCGGGCATGAGCTTCACACCTTTGGGCAGCAGGCTGTGCAGCTCGATAAAGCTCTTGACGGCGGTAAACAAGCCGTCGCGCAGCCCGCTTTCGTGGGTGCCGCCCGCGCTGGTGGGGATCAGGTTGACATAGCTTTCGCGCACCGGCGCGCCGTCTTCGGTAAAAGCCACGCACCAGGCCGCGCCTTCGCCCTCGGCAAAGGTTTCGTGTTGGGCGTCGGCAAACACCTCGCCGTCGAACAGAGGAATCACCAACTCGCCGCTGAGCGACTGCATCACATAATCACGCAAACCACCCTTGTAGAGCCAGGTCTGGCTTTCTTTGCTGCGCTCGTTGTGCAGGCTGACGCTCACGCCCGGCATCAGCACCGCTTTGCTACGCAGCAAGTGGGTGAGTTCGGCCATGGGCAGCTGCGCCGACTCGAAATAGCTGGCCTGCGGCCAGGCACGCACCGTGGTGCCGCTTTTGCG
>CANFTU010000231.1 GCA_947450005.1 Comamonadaceae bacterium
GCGATGCGCGGCGTCGGGCTGCCGCCCAAGTTGTTGGTTTGCGCGACCGCGTCGGTCAGCGTGGGGACATTGAATGGCACATTGTCGGTTCCGGTGCGCATCACCTGCAGAGGAGGCGCTTGGCGGCGCGGCGCCTGGCGGCTCAGGCCCGTGGCCACCACCGTCACGCGGACTTGATCACCGAGCGACTCGTCGTGCGCTGTGCCGTAAATCACGTGGGCATCCGGTGACGCATAGCCACGCACCGTGTCCATGGCCAGACGTGATTCGCTCAGTTTGAGCGAGCCGCGCTTGGCCGAAATCAGCACCAGCACGCCCTTGGCGCCAGCCAGGTCGATACCCTCCAGCAGCGGGCAGGCCACAGCTTGCTGTGCTGCAATGCTGGCGCGGTCCGGGCCGCTGGCCTGCGCCGTACCCATCATGGCTTTACCGGGTTCACCCATCACCGTGCGCACGTCTTCGAAGTCGACGTTGATATGGCCCGGCATGTTGATGATTTCGGCAATGCCACCCACGGCGTTTTTGAGCACATCATTCGCCTGGGCAAAGGCCTCGTCTTCGCTGATGTCCTCACCCAGAACTTCGAGCAATTTCTCGTTCAAGATCACGATCAGCGAGTCCACGTTTTCTTCCAGCTCCGCCAGACCTGCTTCGGCATTTTTCATGCGACGGTCTCCCTCAAACGCAAATGGCTTGGTGACGACGCCTACCGTCAGAATGCCCATCTCTTTCGCCACTTTGGCGATGATGGGAGCAGCCCCGGTTCCGGTGCCGCCGCCCATGCCGGCGGTGATGAACAGCATGTGTGCGCCTTCGATGGCACTGCGGATCGACTCCTCGGCTTGCTGCGCCGCTTCCCGACCCATGTCAGGCTTGCTGCCCGCGCCCAGGCCGGTTTGCCCGAGTTGGATGATCTTGTGGGCCGTGCTGCGTCCCAAAGCCTGCGCATCGGTGTTGGCCGAGATGAATTCAACGCCATCGACACGCCCGTCGATCATGTGCTGCACGGCATTGCCGCCGCCGCCGCCCACGCCAATCACCTTGATTTGGGTTCCTTGGTTGAATCGTTCTTCATCCAGCATTTCGATGGTCATAGAGGGCTCCTGGTGGTTTTCTGAGTAGGACATGGTTGCGGGGGTAAAAAAGGGGTTAAAAAGTTCCGGCGAAAAAATCTTTGAGCTGGGAGAACGCACTCTTCACGGAGCCGTTCTTCTGCGACACCTTGATGCCGCGCAGGCGCGCGATGCGGGCCTCTTCCAGCAGGCCCATGGCGGTGGAGGCGCGGGGCTGGGCGATCAAATCGGCCAGCGAGCCGCGGTATTGGGGCAGGCCGCGGCGCACGGGCTTGAGGAAAATGTCCTCGCCGAGTTCAACCATGCCGGGCATGACGCAGCTGCCGCCGGTCAAAACCACGCCGGAGGACAAGACTTCTTCGAAGCCGGACTCGCGCATCACCTGGTTGACCAGCGTGAATATTTCTTCCACGCGCGGCTCGATCACGCCGGCCAGGGCCTGGCGGCTGAGCATGCGCGGGCTGCGGTCGCCCAGACCGGGAACTTCGACCTGGACTTCGGGGTTGACCAATACCTGCTTGGCGTGACCCGCTTCGACCTTGATTTCTTCGGCATCCTTGGTCGGCGTGCGCAGTGCCATGGCGATGTCGCTGGTGATCAGGTCACCGGCAATCGGAATCACGGCTGTGTGGCGGATAGCGCCGTTGGTGAAGATGGCGACATCGGTGGTGCCGGCTCCGATATCCACCAGCGCCACGCCCAATTCACGCTCGTCGGCGGTGAGCACCGACAGGCTGGAGGCCAGCGGGTTGAGCATCAGCTGGTCGACCTCCAATCCGCAGCGACGCACGCACTTGATGATGTTCTCCGCAGCACTTTGTGAGCCGGTCACGATATGCACTTTGGCTTCGAGGCGCATGCCGCTCATGCCGATGGGCTCGCGTACTTCCTGGTTGTCGATGATGAATTCTTGCGGCTCCACCAGCAGCAGCCGCTGGTCGGTCGAGATGTGAATCGCTTTGGCGGTCTCCACCACGCGCGACACATCCGCTTGCGTGACCTCACGGTCTTTGATTGCCACCATGCCGGGCGAGTTGATGCCCCGGATATGGCTGCCGGTGATGCCGGTGTAGACGCGGGTGATCTTGCAGTCCGCCATCAGCTCCGCTTCCTTGAGCGCCTGCTGGATGCTGGCCACCGTGGCGTCGATGTTGACGACCACGCCGCGCTTGAGGCCGAAGCTGGGCGCAATGCCGTAGCCAGCCAGTTTCAGTTCGCCATTGGCCATAACCTCTGCGACCACCGCCATCACTTTGGCGGTGCCGATGTCCAGGCCAATGACCAGATCTTTGTATTCTTTTGCCATCGTTTTTACCTTCGTGCTGTTATTTCGGTTTGACCAGGGCCAGCGTGGTCACGTTGCGCAAGCGCAGCGCATAGGCATGCTCGTAACGCAGGTCCGCATATTCCAAAGAGCCGGCATTGCGGCCATAGCGCTGGGCCACGGCGGGCAGGGTTTGCAAGAAGCGCTCGGTGCGTTGCAGCACAGCTGCCTTGTCCGAACCACCCAATTCCAGGTGTGCGCCCGATTCCAGACCGATTCGCCAGTTGCCGCGCGCGCTCAGTTCAACCTGCACCAACTCCATACCGACCCGGTTCAGCGGTGCCAGCAAGGTCTGGTACATGTCCCAGACTTGTGCGCCCGATCCGGCTGGTCCAGCCAAGCGGGGCAGGGTATTGGGTTCAACCTCATCGATATTGGCGTCAAACACTTCGCCAAAGCTGTTGAGCATGCGCGAGTCGCCTTCTGCGCCCCAGTAAGCAACGGGTTGGTGCTCCTGCAGTTCGACGCGCAGGCGGTTGGGAAAGTCACGTCGCACGACGGCCCGGCGCACCCAGGGCATGGATTCATAGGATTCACGAACCGCCGTCAGGTTCACGGTGAAAAAGGTTCCACGCAAGCGTGGCAGCACATTGGCGCGCATGCTGGGGATGTTGTTGTGCACCACATCGCCACGCACGGTGATGCGCTGGATATCGAAGCCGGGAAGTCGCGCCACCCAGCGCGCCGCCGATACCAGGCCCAGCAGCACGAATACGCCGGCCAATACCGCCGCGGTCGCGTTCATCAACCGGATGTCCATCGCCGGGGCCGCGGTTTCGCTCATGGGTGCTGTCCTCCCGCACCCTTGTGGTTGTCCAGGGAGGCGGCGGCCAGTATGCGCAGGCACAGGTCTGCGTAGCCGATGCCCGCCGCC
>CANFTU010000232.1 GCA_947450005.1 Comamonadaceae bacterium
AACCAAGTTCTCGCATCTGGATGAAGCGCAGATGAAAGCCGCCGGTGTGCGCGTGGTGCCACCCGCCGTGGCGCGCCGGGGCAGCTACATCGGCAAGGGCGCGATCCTGATGCCCTCGTACGTGAACATTGGTGCGTATGTGGACGAGGGGACCATGGTGGACACCTGGGCCACCGTTGGATCCTGCGCGCAAATCGGCAAGAACGTGCACCTGAGCGGCGGCGTGGGTATCGGCGGTGTGCTGGAGCCCATGCAGGCAGGCCCCACCATCATCGAAGACAACTGCTTTGTGGGCGCACGCTCTGAGGTGGTCGAGGGCGTGATCGTCGAAGAAAACTCGGTGATTTCCATGGGCGTATACATCGGCCAGAGCACCAAGATTTATGACCGCGCAACCGGCGAGGTGACCTACGGCCGCATTCCCGCCGGTTCGGTGGTGGTATCGGGCAACCTGCCCAGCGCCGACGGCAAGTACAGCCTGTACTGCGCGGTGATCGTCAAGCGGGTGGACGCGCAAACCCGCGCCAAGACTTCGCTGAACGACTTGCTGCGCGACTGACACTGAGGCACGCATGGCAGCCACCCTCGCGCTCACCGAGCAACTCATCGCCCTGCCCTCGGTGACGCCGCAGGACGGCAACTGCCAATCTGTGATCGCAGAGCGCCTGGCCCCCTTGGGCTTTGTCTGCGAAACCATCGAAAGCGGGCCGGACAACTTCCGCGTTACCAATCTGTGGGCCAAGCGCACCGGCGCGCCGGGCAGCAAAACCCTGGTGCTGGCCGGCCACACCGATGTGGTGCCGACCGGGCCGCTTGCTGAGTGGGGCAGCCCGCCGTTTATGCCCAGCCACCGCGACGGCAAGCTCTATGGGCGCGGTGCCAGCGATATGAAGACTTCGCTGGCGGCATTCGTGGTGTCGATTGAAGAATTTTTAGCCGCCCACCCCGACCCGGCCTTGAACATTGCGCTGCTGCTCACCAGCGACGAGGAAGGCCCGGCGCATGACGGCACGGTAGTCGTTTGCAAAGCCCTGCAGGCGCGCGGCGAAGTGCTGGACTATGTGCTGGTGGGTGAGCCCACATCGGTTACGCGCACCGGCGACATGATCAAGAACGGGCGGCGCGGCACCATGAGCGGACGGCTCACGGTCAAGGGCGTGCAAGGGCATATCGCCTACCCGCACCTGGCCAAAAACCCCATCCATTTATTGGCACCAGCGCTCACCGAATTGGTGGGCATGGTGTGGGATATAGGTAACGCCTACTTTCCGGCCACAAGCTGGCAGGTGAGCAATATCCATGGCGGCACGGGTGCCAGCAACGTGATTCCGGGGCAGGTGGTGGTGGACTTCAACTTCCGCTTTTGCACCGAGTCCACACCCGAACAATTGCAGCAGCGCCTGAGCGCGGTGCTGCACAAGCACCAGCTGGACTACGACCTGGCTTGGACGATTGGCGGCCTGCCCTTTCTGACCGAGCCCGGGCCGCTGGTGGATGCGGTGCGCGCGGCGATTCACGACATGACCGGCATAGCCACCGAGCTCTCGACCACCGGCGGCACAAGCGACGGGCGCTTTTTGGCGCAAATTTGTTCGCAGGTGGTGGAACTCGGTCCGCCCAACGCCAGCATCCACAAGATCGACGAGCACATCCGCCTCGAAGACATTGAGCCGCTCAAAGACATTTACCGCAGGGTCCTCGAAAAACTCGCTGGGCTGGCATGAGTCTGGCCGCGCTGGTGGCGCACTGCGCTGCGCTGCTGGACGAGGCCCAAGTCGCTTTCGGCCACGGCACCACCAACGCCCATGACGAGGCCGCCTGGCTGGTCTTATGGCGCTTAGGCCTGCCGCTGGATACCGACATCGACGCGGCGGATGCCGAGGCACCGGATGCGCACGGCGTGGCCACCGTCATGGCGCTCATCGACGAACGCATCCGCACACGCAAACCGGCGGCTTACCTGACTCGGCAGGCCTGGTTGCAGGGTTTTGATTTTTATGTGGACGAACGGGCCATCGTTCCGCGCTCGTTGATTGCCGAAGTGTTGATCGACGGGTCGCTGGACTACTTTGTCGGCGATGCGCCGGCGCGCGTGCTCGACATCTGTACCGGCAATGGCAGTCTGGCCATCATTGCCGCGCATGTGTACCCGCAGGCGCAGGTGCTGGGTTCTGACGTTTCAAATGACGCGCTGGCCGTGGCGCAGATCAACGTGGCGCAACATGCGCTGCAACAGCGCGTTCAACTCATCGAATCCGATGGTCTGGCTGCCCCCGCATTGCTTGCGGGCACCCCGTTTGACCTGATCCTGTGCAACCCGCCGTATGTGAACGCACAGAGCATGGCCGCACTTCCCGCCGAATTTTTGGCGGAACCCGCGCTGGCGCTGGACGGCAACCGCGGCGGTGGCAGCGACGGCATGGACTTTGTACGCGCGCTGTTGCCGCAACTGGTCACACGGATGACCGACAATGCAGCCCTCGTGCTGGAAATTGGACACGAGCGGGCTTACTTCGAAGCCGCCTTTCCCACCCTGCCCTGCCTGTGGCTTTCAACGAGCGCAGGCGAAGACCAGGTGGTGCTCATCCAGCGTTCCGCGCTCGCCTCTTTATCGAGCCACTTAAACGGCCCCACACCGCTGACATGATTACTCTGAAAAACGTGACCTTGCGCCGCAGCGCCAAGGTCTTGCTCGATGGCGCGACCGTGACCATCAACCCCGGTGAGAAAGTCGGCCTGGTCGGGCGCAACGGCGCGGGCAAGTCCTCGCTGTTTGCTTTGCTCAACGGCGGCTTGCATGAGGATGCTGGCGAGTACTACATCCCCACGCAATGGCGCATGGGGCAGGTGGCGCAGGACATGCCCGAGACTGATCAAAGCGCCACGGAATTTGTGGTGGAAGGCGACACCGTGCTGCTTGACGCGCGTGCCGAAGTCGCGGCGGCCGAGGCAAGCGACGATGGCGACCGCATGGGCCACGCCTACATGGCGCTGCACGACGCCGGTGAGCACGATGCCCCTGCGCGGGCGCAGGCCTTGATCCTGGGCCTGGGCTTCAAGACCGCCGAGCTGGAAAACCCGGTTAACAGTTTTTCTGGCGGATGGCGCATGCGCTTGCAGCTGGCGCGTGCGCTGATGTGCCCCTCGGATTTGCTGCTGCTCGACGAGCCGACCAACCACCTGGATTTGGACGCATTGGTGTGGCTGGAGGCCTGGTTGCAGCGCTACGAG
>CANFTU010000233.1 GCA_947450005.1 Comamonadaceae bacterium
ATCCGCTGGATGTGCAGCATAAGTTTGTCTTTGAACTGGGCTGGCGGGCGTACTTTCGGCATGTCTGGCAGCACCGTGGTGCGGAAATTTTGCACTCCTTGCATGACGGCCCGCTGCCGGACTCCTGCTACGCCTCGCGCTTGCCAGATGACATCCGCCATGCGGCGACCGGGGTGCCAGTCATTGATGAGGCGGTTCGTACTCTTTACGCCACAGGCTATCTGCATAACCATGCGCGCATGTGGCTGGCCAGCTATGTCGTGCACCTGCGCAAGGTGCACTGGCGAGCGGGCGCAGATTGGATGTACGGCCATTTGCTGGACGGCGACCTGGCGAGTAACCACCTCAGCTGGCAATGGGTGGCCGGCACCAGCAGCCACAAGCCATACCTGTTTAACGCAGATAACGTGGCCCGTTTCGCCCCTCCTGCATGGCACAGCCCGGGCAGTGCGATCGACCTTTCCTATGAAGCTTTGGAGCTGCTCGCCCGCCAGCCCGATGGGTTAGGCCACGGCGCTAACCACACGCCCGACACCGTCCGCGAGCGGATAGAGCCGCCAGTCGGCGGGGTCCCACCTGCCCAATTTGGATGGATTGAACCCGATGGCAGGGCGGTTGCGGGGCGGGACGTGTGGTTGGTGCACCCGTGGAGTTTGGGTGCGCTTCCCGCATCCTTGCCGGCAGGTACCGTCGTGATCGGCCTTTTTCTCCACAATTTCCACCAGGTCTGGCCTTGGAGTGAGCGGCGTTGGAAATTTGTCGCCACTCGGATGGCTGACATGGTCGCACTGCGGTGGCAGGGTGATGCGGCCGCCATCGCTGCTGCGCTGGGTGACGCGAGAAGCGTGCGCAGCATGGAAGAGCCGCATCTGGGCGCCTGGTTACCCAGCCTGGCTCACTGCGAGGCATCTCCTGCGCTTTTCCCGCCGGTTGACGCGCGCTGCGACGCGTTTTCACAGTGGTGGAAGCAAGCCGTGAGGGGGGTGGACACTGCCGCTGACTTGCTTACTGCCAGCTTCGCGCCAGCGCGCGCTTAGACAACAGGTGGCGCATCCAGAAACTCCAGCATGGATTTGCCAAACGCTTGCGGGTGTTCGAAATAAGGCAGCGCCCCTGAATCAAAAACAGTGAAGCGCCAATTACCACGGCCGGTAAAACGCTCCTTACCCCGGTAATCCACAAAATCACCACGCACACCGTGGCTCATCCAGACCGGTTGAAGCAGCCGGTCATAGATGGTGGTGATGTCGGCGCTAAACATCTGGGCAGACACAAAGCACAGCGGCGCATGCTCCGCGCCTGGCTGACCCGTGGTCCAGACCGCATGTTCGTACATGGTTTCGTCAATGGCGCGAGAACCCCATGTTTTGTTCAAAAAGTAGCGAATCACCGCCGGTCGCGTGAGCAATTTAAAAAGCAGGCGTCCCCATCCCGGCCCCTTCAATGCGACCCATAGCCAGTTCTGTCCATAGGTACTGCCTTCCCGTGCCTGGCGCAGTCGGTGTCCTGCCATTCCGGTGGGACTGACCAGGGACAGCGTCCGGAAAGTTGCGGGTTGTTCTGCAGCGGCGCGCGCCAGAAATTCACATGACAGCGATGCGGCCATCGCATCCATGGGCTGGTCGCCATGTTGGGTACGGATGTGGCGCGCCAGGTCCAGGATGGCGTCTGTCATCAGGCGCGGGGTGTATCGGCGGTCCGAGCGTTCAGAGGCGCCGAAGCCTGGCAAATCGATGGCGTAGACCGTGCGGTGCTGACTCATCCAGTCGAACAGGGGGCGGACCTCTGCAGCGCTTGCTGCAGCGTTGACGGTATGGACCAGTAGCAAGGGCTTGCCTTGCCCTTTGACATAAGCACACAAGTGGCCGTGCTGGCTGGGGATGGAGCAAATTTGTCCGTTGAGTGCGCGCACATGTGGCCTTTATCGATCGGCATTCATGCTAACAGCCAATGTACGAGGCACCCCACGCTTGAAAGCATTAGGTTTTTTCAATGGTGATGATACGCAGAAGTGATCAGGGTTAACCCTAGGTTTGATTATGATTGCAGCCAATGGGTTTAACTCATTTGATAGTTTTCTTCAACCATTAAAAGGAAATTTCCATGTCTCTTATCAACACCCGTGTTCAACCTTTCAAGGCGCAGGCCTTCCACAACGGCAAATTCGTGCAGGTTTCTGACGAAACGTTCAAGGGCGAGTGGTCCGTTCTGATCTTCATGCCCGCGGCCTTCACCTTCAACTGCCCCACCGAAGTGGAGGATGCAGCGGACCACTACGCCGATTTCCAAAAAGCCGGCGCCGAGGTTTACATCGTTACCACCGACACCCACTTCGCACACAAGGTCTGGCACGAGACTTCTCCCGCAGTCGGCAAAGCCAAGTTCCCCCTGATCGGCGACCCCACGCACCAGCTGACCCGCGCCTTCGGCGTGCACATTGAAGAAGAAGGTCTGGCCTTGCGCGGCACTTTCATCATCAACCCGGACGGCCTGATCAAGACCGCCGAAGTGCATGACAACGCGATTGCCCGTGATGTCAAGGAAACCGTTCGCAAGCTCAAGGCAGCGCAATACGTTGCCAACAATCCCGGCCAGGTTTGCCCGGCCAAGTGGAACGAGGGCGCAAAGACCTTGACCCCCTCGCTGGATCTGGTTGGAAAGATCTAAGCAGGAAATCCGCTACCACCCGAACGACAGGAGATCAGATGCTCGATACCGCCATGAAGACCCAGTTGCAAGCCTATTTGCAAAACTTGCGCACCCCTATCTGTTTGATTGCCACTTTGGATGGCAGCGACAAGAGTGCGGAGTTACGGGAGCTGCTGCACGAAATCGCAGCGCTTTCCGACAAGGTCAGCGTGGATGAATCGGGTTCGGACCTGCGTTGCCCGTCGTTTGTGGTGGCCAAGGCGGATGAATCGCGTGGCGTGCGTTTCGCGGCCATTCCCTTGGGTCATGAATTCACGTCACTGGTATTGGCATTGCTTTGGACGGGCGGACATCCGCCCAAAGTCGCACCGGAGGTACTCGAGCAGATACGGGCGTTGGACGCGCATTTGAAAATCGAGGTCTATATGTCCCTTTCATGCCATAACTGCCCGGATGTTGTGCAGGCGGCGACGTTGATGGCGATTTACAACCCGCGTATTGAGACCACGGTGATTGATGGCGGTTTGAACCAGGCGGAAGTGGACGCACG
>CANFTU010000234.1 GCA_947450005.1 Comamonadaceae bacterium
AACCAGCATCAGCCCATCTCCTCAGCTTTGCGCTTCTTCATCAGCTTGTCCATCTGGCGCTTGGTTTCTTTCTTGAAGTCCGGCCGGTCCACCGGAATCCCTTCCCAGACACCTGCGTTATCGGCCATGCCCACGTCACCGAAAAAGTTTTTCATTTGGTCAAAGCGGCTCTGGTTGCCGATCGCGGCCTGCACCACCTGCACCAGCGAGCCTGCCCCGGCAATGCCCATCAGCGGCCGCGCGGAAATCAGGTTGGTGTAGTACAGCGAGGGGATGGACAGCTCTTTGGCCTTTTGCACCACCGGTGTAGTGCCGATAGCGAGTTGCGGCTGGTACTCGCGCATCGCGGCGAGGTCTTGCTCCAGGGACGCGCGGAACTGCACCTGCACGCCTTTGGCCCGCAGCCAGTCGGCGTCGTGCTGGTTCCAGGGGGTGGCCGGACACGCCGAACCCACATAGCGCAGGTCTGCGCCGCACTCCACCAGCAAGCGGCCCACCAGCAGCTCAGAGCCCTCGTAGCCGCTCAAGGTAATGCGGCCTTGGATGGGCTTGGATGCCAGCATGCCGCGCATGGGGGCCAGCGTCAGGTTGCGCGCCGCATCGATCTTGGCTTGCGGCACGCCGCTGGCCTCGCCAATGGCTTGCAGCCAGTCATTCGTGCCTTCCACACCCACAGGGGCAGAACCGATGACGGGGCGGCCTGCGGCCTGGAACTCACGCACCGCGGCGGTATAGAAAGGATGGATAGCGGCCACACTGACACAGTCCAGGGCAGCATACAACTCACGCCACTCGCGGGTTGGCACAACAGGCCCCGCAACCAGACCCATAGGTGCCAGCATCTGGCCAATGATCACCGGGTCGGCCGGGAACATCTCACCCAGCAAGGCCACCGCAGGTTGGTCCAGACGGCCGCCACGCGGGGCCTGCACCGGGCCGTTCATGATTTCTTCGCGGGCGTACTTCAGCATCGCGCCGGAGAGCACATCTTTGGCCTCCGCGTGGGTCGGCACACCGAAGCCGGGTACATCGATACCGATGATGCGCACGCCGTTAATCTCTTTGGGCAGCAGCTGCAGCGGCACGCCGCTGGCGGTCGGAACGCACAAGTTGATGATCACGATGGCGTCGAGCTGCGCCGGATCGGCCTGCGCGTACACCGCCTCGCGGATGTCCTCAAACAACTTGCCCGTCACCAGGGTCTCGGAGTTGAATGGCACATAACCCACGCTGCGGCGCGCGCCGTAAAAGTGAGAGGTGAAAGTCAGCCCATACACGCAGCAGGCCGAGCCCGAGAGGATGGTTTGCGTGCGCCGCATGCGCAAGCCCACGCGCAGCGATCCGAAGGCCGGGCACATGCTTTGCGGCTGGTCATGCGGACCGGCGTGCTCATTGCGGGGGTAATCCTTGGCGTACTGCTGCAGCACCTCGGATTTCCCTGCGGACTTGGCTGCCGCGAGAAGCGTTTCGCCGCCTGCGTGGCAGCCCATGCCATCGCCCTCAAGCGCGGTGGTCACCGCGCCTTGCGGTGGCACAGCATGGATAGGAATGGTCTTGGAATCGGTCATGGCGGTGCTGCGCTCAGGCTTCGTCGTAGACCACTTCCAGCGTGGGCTTGACCAATTCATGGCGGCCCATCATGTCGAAGGTGGTTGCAGGCTCCAGAACCACATTGCGGCCCACGGTGTCGGCGCTGAACAGGCCGAGCAACTGGTCCTGTGTTTGGGGCTTGGGGCGCACCGGTGGCGCTTCGGCCACGTTCAGCGCGAGCTCCTCAAACAGTGGCGCCCACTGCCCGCCGGGGCGGCCGATGATTTCGTAGCTGGCGCTCTTGCGGCGGATGTCTTCGTCCGCAGGAATCGCGGCCAGGATCGGGATGCCTGCGTTGCCGGCAAAGGCCTGGGCTTCACCAGTACCGTCGTCTTTGTTGATGACCATACCGGCCACACCCACGTTGCCGCCGAGCTTGCGGAAGTACTCCACCGCCGAGCAGACGTTGTTGGCCACGTAGAGGGACTGCAAGTCATTACTGGCCACAACGATGACCTTCTGGCACATGTCGCGCGCGATCGGCAGGCCGAAGCCGCCGCAGACCACGTCGCCCAGAAAATCGAGCAAAACGAAGTCAAAACCCCAGTCGTGGAAGCCGAGTTTTTCCAGGGTTTCAAAGCCGTGGATGATGCCGCGCCCGCCGCAACCGCGACCCACCTCGGGGCCGCCCAGCTCCATGGCAAACACGCCATCGCGCTTGAAGCAGACATCGCCGATGCTGACGGCCTGGCCGGCCAGTTTGAGGCGCGACGAGGTCTCGATGATCGTCGGGCAGGCTTTGCCGCCGAACAACAGGCTGGTGGTATCGCTCTTAGGATCGCAGCCGATCAGGAGCACTTTTTTGCCCTGCTGCGCCATCATGTAGCTCAGATTGGCCAGCGTGAAACTCTTGCCGATGCCGCCCTTGCCGTAGATGGCGATGATTTGTGTCTCTTTGGTCACCGCGCCTGTGTGCACCGGCGCGGGCTCATCGGCAGCCTCGCGGCGCAAAACCTCGACGAACTTGATGGGCTGGCTGTTGTCACCTGCGGTGGTTGTCATGCGTTGGCACTCCATTGGAAAGACGGCACTTGGAACGATTTCATTTTCAGGTTGACATTGATCTATGTCAATAATTATTTACACTTAATTGGGAATCCTAGGGAAAATACCTAGGGCTTGGTGCCCACCAGGATGCGGGCATGGATGGGCATGGCGTTGTCGAGCAGGGTGACGGAGCCAAAACCACTGTCGTGCATCAGACCGGCCAACTCGGCGTGGGTGCGCAGGCGCCCGGCACCCATGGCCAGCAAGTAATAGTGGAAATACGCGTCGCTGGGCTGCGGGCGCTCGCCTGCAGCCTGGGCCATCGGCTCGGCCAGCACCAGGGTGCCGCCCGAGGGCAGCGCCTGAAAAATGTTGCGCAGAATGTCCCGCACGGAGGCGTCGCAGTGGTCGTGCGCAACGCGGATCAGGGTGATGACATCTGCGCCGCGGGGCAGCCTGGCGGTGAGGAAACTCCCTGGATGCAATGTGCCGCGACTGTGTAGCCCGGCCACCTGCAACGCGCTGCGGGCGACTTCGAGCACAGGCGGCAGATCAAACAAGGTCAACTCCAGGCCCGGGTACTGACGCGCCACAGCGCTCACAAAGCGGCCCTTGCC
>CANFTU010000235.1 GCA_947450005.1 Comamonadaceae bacterium
AGGCCAAGCCGGCGACAACGTCGGTATCCTGTTGCGCGGCACCAAGCGCGAAGACGTGCAGCGCGGCCAAGTGCTGTGCAAGCCCGGCTCCATCAAGCCGCACACCCACTTCACCGGTGAGATCTACGTCTTGTCCAAGGACGAGGGTGGCCGCCACACGCCTTTCTTCAACAACTACCGCCCCCAGTTCTACTTCCGCACGACGGATGTGACCGGTGCGATCGAGTTGCCTGAAGGTAAAGAGATGGTGATGCCGGGCGACAACGTCTCGATCACGGTCAAGCTGATCAACCCCATTGCGATGGAAGAGGGTCTGCGCTTTGCGATCCGCGAAGGCGGACGTACTGTGGGCGCGGGTGTGGTGGCGAAAATTATTGCCTAAGGGTTTCTTGCCAATCGAAGGGGTATAGCTCAATTGGCAGAGCGTCGGTCTCCAAAACCGAAGGTTGTAGGTTCGATTCCTACTGCCCCTGCCACCTGGTAAGCGACAAACATCTCTTTCGGACCCATTCGGCGGGCCGGTTTGTTGGCAGACCGGGGCGTTTTATTTGACAGGGACAGGAATATATGGCGAGCACACAGATCCAGACAGTCAGTTCAGGCGCAGACAAACTCAGATTGGGTGCGTCTGTGGCTTTGCTGGTGCTCGCGCTGGCTGGATTTTTCCTGTTGTCTAAACAGGGCGCGCTGGTTCAGTGGGCTGCTTTCGTGCTTGGCCTGGCCGCTGCAGTTGGGGTTTTTCTGACTTCTGAGCCGGGCCAGCAGCTGATCGCTTTTGGTATCGATGCCACGCGTGAATTGAAGAAAGTGGTGTGGCCGACCCGCAAAGAGGCCACCCAGATGACCCTGGTGGTTTTTGGTTTCGTTTTTGTCATGGCGCTTTTTCTCTGGCTGACTGACAAATCCCTGGAGTGGATTTTTTACGACCTTATTCTGGGATGGAAAAAATAATGACTGAAATCTCAGAAGTATCCGCGGCATCGCTAGCTGGTGCAGCATCAACCAACCCTGATTTCCGGTGGTATGTCGTTCACGCGTACTCGGGCATGGAAAAGGCCGTTGAGCGCAACATCATTGAGCGCATCAACCGCGCCGGTATGCAGACCAAATTCGGTCGTATTCTGGTGCCTATGGAAGAAGTGGTTGAAGTCAAAAACGGCCAGAAAAAGACCACTGAGCGCAAATTTTTCCCAGGTTACGTCTTGGTCGAAATGATCATGGATGACGACACCTGGCATCTGGTGAAGCACACCAATAAGGTCACCGGGTTTGTGGGTGGGTCGAAAAACCGCCCGGCCCCGATCTCCGAGACCGAGGTCATGAAGATCGTGAACCAGATGCAAGAGGGCACGGACAAGCCACGCCACAAGGTCGAGTTCATGAGCGGCGAATATGTGCGCGTCAAAGACGGCCCGTTCACCGATTTCAATGGCGCGGTCGAGGATGTGAATTACGAGAAAAGCAAAGTGCGGGTGTCCGTCACGATTTTCGGACGCTCTACGCCGGTGGAGTTGGACTTTTCGCAAATCGAGAAGACCTGAGTTAGAAATTCTGGGTGCCGCAAGCGCCCAACGTCAGTTCATGTCTTTTCGACGCGGCATGAATGGAGTCTTGAGTCGTTAACCCCGGGGAGCTGATGCCCGAATTGTTCGGCGCAAAGGCGTTAGTACCCGTAAGGAGAAATCATGGCGAAAAAAATCGTCGGTTTTATCAAGCTGCAAGTGCCAGCGGGTAAGGCCAACCCATCCCCACCTATTGGCCCGGCTTTGGGTCAGCGCGGCTTGAACATCATGGAGTTCTGCAAGGCATTCAACGCCCAGACCCAAGGTGTGGAGCCCGGACTGCCATTGCCTGTGGTGATCACCGCATTTGCAGACAAGAGCTTCACCTTCATCATCAAGACGCCGCCTGCGACCGTTTTGATCAAGAAAGCCATCAAGCTGGACAAGGGCTCGGCCCGTCCGCACAGCGACAAGGTCGGCAAGATCACCCGCGCGCAGCTCGAAGAGATCGCCAAGACCAAGATGAAAGACATGACGGCCGCCGACCTCGACGCCGCAGTCCGCACCATTGCCGGTTCAGCACGCTCAATCGGCGTTACCGTGGAGGGCGTGTGATATGGCCCACTTGACCAAAAAACAAAAAACCCAACAAGGCAAGATCGACTCCAACAAGCTGTATCCGCTGGTGGACGCACTGGTGTTGGTGAAAGAATTTGCCACTGCGAAATTTGACGAGTCCATCGACGTTGCTGTGCAACTCGGTATCGACGCCAAGAAATCCGACCAGGTGGTGCGTGGCGCCGTCGTGCTGCCGAATGGCACCGGCAAGGTCACCCGCGTGGCGGTGTTCGCCCAAGGTGCGAAGGCAGATGAAGCCCGCGCCGCAGGCGCTGACATCGTCGGCATGGACGATCTGGCTGCCCGTGTTAAAGCCGGCGATATGCCTTTTGACATCGTGATCGCTGCCCCCGACGCCATGCGTGTTGTGGGTACTTTGGGCCAGATCCTCGGCCCGCGCGGTTTGATGCCCAATCCGAAAGTTGGCACCGTGACCGCCGATGTGGCGACTGCCGTGCGCAACGCCAAAGCGGGTCAGGTGCAATTCCGCGTCGACAAGGGTGGCATCGTGCACTCGACCATTGGTCGCCGCTCGTTTGAATCCAGCCAGCTCCAAGGCAATTTGGCCGCATTGGTTGAGGCGCTGAATAAAGCCAAGCCTGCAACCAGCAAAGGTGTTTACCTGCGAAAAGTGGCAGTTTCTTCCACCATGGGCGTAGGCGTCCGGGTGGATTTGCAAACGATCAGCGCTTAGACGCAAAGAAATTCGGGTCGCCCGCAAGGGCAGCCTGAGGTGGTGGGTTGGTATGGACTTTGCCGTCGATGCCAGGCCATCCAAGACCGTTGGCGCGCAGCTCGACTGCGCTTAATCAGCGAAAGCCAACGCAGATGGCGACCCCGCTGCCTGATGGATGTGAATCCGGGGACAGTTGGTCGCTACAACGTGGAGCGTGATGCCGAACAAACGGCAAAGCGCAAACTAGGAGAAGACAGTGAGTTTGAATCGTAGTGAAAAGGAAGCGGTCATCAGCGATGTGACCGGCCTGGCAGCGAAAGCTCAAACGCTGGTGATGGCGGAATACCGCGGCATCACGGTTGCTGATATGACCCG
>CANFTU010000236.1 GCA_947450005.1 Comamonadaceae bacterium
ATCCGCCTGAACCTGCTGCCGCAGCAGGACACGGCGCAGGCCCTGCTGGAGCGCAAAGCTGCCTCTCGCAAACGCGTGGCCAATGAACTGGCAGCATGGGTTCCGGCACGCCTGGCAGACGCCTGGGTTGGCATGGGCGCGGCCTGGGGTCAGAACTGGGAGCGGCCCATCAACGAGGTGCCGGACAAGGCGCTTACCGCGCTGGCCGAGCGCCTGAGCCGTTGGGAATTGCTGCCCACCGGCACCGAGGGTTACCGCAAAGCCGAGGTCACCGCCGGTGGCGTGGACACCGCCGCACTGTCGAGCCAGACCATGGAATCACGCCAAAGCGGGCTGTATTGCATTGGCGAAGTGGTCGACGTCACCGGCTGGTTGGGGGGCTACAACTTCCAATGGGCCTGGGCCAGCGGCTACGCCTGCGCCCAGGGCTTGCGTGCCCGTCTATAATCGCGATCTTTTGCGGCAACGCCCCGCTGCCCGATCCACAAACCTGCGGGGATCAATCGTTTCACATGGTGCACAGAGCCCGATCTTCTCTGCGTAACCGGCGTGGACACATTTTGGACAATATGACGTAATGACAACGATCCGTGTGAAAGAAAATGAGCCGTTTGAAGTTGCCCTTCGCCGCTTCAAACGCACTATTGAAAAACTGGGTTTGCTGACCGATCTGCGTGCCCGCGAGTTTTACGAGAAGCCCACCGCGATCCGCAAGCGCAAAAAAGCAGCTGCGGTGAAACGCAATTACAAGCGCATCCGCAGCATGCAATTGCCCAAGAAGATGTTCTGAAGAACGTTTTCAACCAACTGCAAAGCCTGCCAAAGACAACTTTGGCGGGCTTTTTTCATGCCCCCACCCGCATAGCACCCCAACAGGAGTCCACCCGCCATGACGCTCAAAGAACAGATTACCGAAGACATGAAGACCGCGATGCGCGCCAAAAACAGCGAGCGCCTGGGCACCATCCGACTGCTGCTAGCGGCCTGCAAACAGCGCGAGGTGGACGAGCGCATCGTTCTGGACGACGCAGCCGTGGTCGCGCTGGTGGACAAGCTGATCAAGCAGCGTAAAGATTCGGTCGCAGCCTATCTGCAAGCGCAGCGCCAGGATCTGGCTGACAAGGAAAGTGCGGAGATCACCGTGTTGGAGGGCTACCTGCCCCAGCGCATGGGCGCAGACGAGATTGCGCTGGCGGTACGGGCCATCGTGACCGAACTCGGCGCCAGCGGCCCTGGCGATATGGGCAAAGTCATGGGCGCTGTAAAAACCCGGCTGGCCGGTAAAGCAGAAATGGGCCTGGTGTCGGCGGCGGTGAAAGCGGCGCTGGCGGGTTAAGGCGCTAGCGGCCTGGATCCATCCAGGCGCCTCTCAGCGCCACAAAATCAAACTGGTTCCTGCCACCGCCATACCCGCGCCCCACCATGCGCCGGTAGCGGGACGGGCGCGGTACACCACCCACAGCATGGGCAGCAGCAAGACCGGAGAGACCGACGAAAACATGCCCACCAGATTAGCCTGCCCTTGCTGCAAGGCCAGCAAAATCAAGGTCATACCCAGGCCCATAGCAATGGCCGCACTGAAAAACGTATTGCGTAAATCGGCCAGTTGCAGCGGCGCATTCAGCTGCGCAGGGGGATAGTGCAAGGCACGCACCGCCATATGCAACGCCAACGCCGCGCTCAAACGCACGGCCGATCCCGCCACCGCATCAACACCGGAAGCCATCAAGGGCTTGAGCATCAGGGTGGCCACGGCCTGGCACAAGGCTGCGCTCAGTCCGAGCGCGACGCCCACCATCAAACGCCCCCGGGTGGCTTCCCAGATATGGTGCTCGGTCTCGCGGCGTCCCCACACCACGGCCACCATCACGCCACCGACCAGCAAAACGCTGCCAACCAATGCGGCGCCCCACAGGGTTTCGCCCAGCAGCCACCAGGCCAACAGCGCGGAAAACAGGGAGTGGCAGGCAAACAACACGCCGCTGCGCCGCGGCCCCAGGCGGTTCATGCAGGCAAACAAGGCCGTGTCGCCGACGCAAATACCGACAAAGCCAGACAGCGCCAACAACGCGGCCTCAGACCAGGCCAAAGGGCTCCAACGCCCGCCAATCCCAACCGCCAGCCACAGCACGCAGCAAGCAAAAACGAGCCGCCAGCGGTTGAATCCAATCGTGCCCATGCGCGATGCGGCGCGGGCCGAAAACAGGCTGCCGACAGCCCAGCACAGGGCGGCAGCCAGGGCCAGCAGCTCGGGACGGACCAAGCTAGCTGCCCGCGACTTTCATCCGGTTGATCAGGATGGAGCCTACGGATTTCGCACCGTATTCGTAAACATCTGAGCCCACAGCGCCAATGTCTTTAAACATGGTTTTCATGTTCCCGGCGATGGTAATTTCCTGTACGGGGAAGGCGATGCGTCCGCCTTCGACCCAAAAGCCGCTGGCACCGCGCGAGTAGTCGCCAGTCACGTAATTGACGCCCTGCCCCATCAGCTCAGTCACAAACAAACCCGTGCCGAGTTTGAGCAACATCGCCTCCAAATCGTCGCCGGGACGGGTTTGGCGCGAGCGCAGGACCAGGTTGTGCGAACCGCCGGCATTACCGGTGGTCGCCATACCCAACTTGCGCGCGGTATAGCTGCTGAGAAAGTAGCCTTGCACCCGCCCGGCTTCAATCACCTGGCGTGGCCGCACGCGGACGCCTTCGTCATCAAATGGGGAGCTGCCCTTGCCGCCGATGACGAAAGGGTCTTCCATCAAATCAATGTGCGCGGGTAGCACCCGCTTGCCCAGCGAATCGAGCAGAAAGGAACTCTTGCGGTACAGCGCGCCGCCGCTCAGCGCCTGCACCAAGGTACCCAGCAAGCCCGCCGCCAACGGCGATTCGAACAGCACCGGACACTGCGTGGTGGGAATCTTGCGCGCGTTCAGGCGCGAAAGCGCACGTTCTGCCGCATAACGGCCCACGGCCTGGGGCGAAGCCAGATCTTCCGCGCGGCGCATCGAGCTGTACCAGCCGTCACGCTGCATTTTGCTGCCTTTGCCGGCAATAGGCGAGACCGAAATCGAATGGCGCGAACTCGCAAAACCGCCACGGAACCCGCGCGAATGGGCGCTGAAAAAATGCGATTGCTGCGCGGATACCGCACCGCCCTCACTG
>CANFTU010000237.1 GCA_947450005.1 Comamonadaceae bacterium
CATCACGCGCGGGCGGCGGCCCTGCTGGGTGGCGAAAGCCGCGATGTCGGCTTTGAGGGCGTTCCAGTATTCCATGGTGTCTCCGTGGCTGTGGTCGGCGTCATAGGCAGCGGCGTACACGCCGGACACTTTGTGCGTATCGGCACGGTGGCGGCCGAAGGCTTTTTCCAGGGCGTCGCTCACCTCGCCCACCGTGGCGCGCAAACGGATGGCAGCAATGCTCAGCTCCAACAAATTACCTTCGTGCCCGGCGGCGAATGTGAGTGCCTCGAGTGCGGCCTGCACGGCGACGTTGTCGCGGTTGGCGCGGACCTGGTGAAGGCGGGCGATCTGGCCTTCGCGCACCGCCACGTTGTCAATGTCGCGCGCCTCGATGGCGTCTTCGCTTTTGAGTTTGTATTTGTTCACGCCAACGATGACGTCTTTCCCGCTGTCAATACGCGCCTGCTTTTCGGCCGCTGCGGCTTCGATCTTCAGCTTGGCCCAGCCGCTGTCCACGGCCTTGACCATGCCGCCCATGGCGTCGACTTCTTCAATGATTTTCCAGGCAGCGTCGGCCATATCCTGGGTCAGCTTTTCCATCATGTAGCTGCCGGCCCAGGGGTCGATCACGCTGCTGATGTGGGTTTCTTCCTGGATGATGAGTTGTGTGTTGCGGGCGATGCGTGAGCTGAACTCGGTGGGCAGTGCAATGGCCTCGTCAAAACTGTTGGTGTGCAGGCTTTGCGTGCCGCCGAACACCGCGGCCATGGCCTCGATGGTGGTGCGCACCACGTTGTTGTACGGATCCTGCTCGGTGAGGCTCCAGCCGCTGGTCTGGCAGTGGGTGCGCAGCATCAAGCTCTTGGGTGACTTCGCACCAAAGCCTTGCATGATGCGGCACCACAAGAGGCGCGCCGCGCGCATCTTGGCGACCTCTAAATAGAAGTTCATGCCGATAGCCCAGAAGAAACTCAGGCGTCCGGCAAACTCATCCACATCCAGACCGGTGGCAATCGCGGTCTTGACGTATTCCTTGCCGTCAGCGAGCGTGAAAGCCAGCTCCAAGGCCTGGTTGGCCCCGGCCTCTTGCATGTGGTAACCCGAGATGGATATCGAGTTGAACTTCGGCATGTTTTTGGCGGTGTAGCCAATGATGTCGCCGATGATGCGCATGCTCGGTGCCGGCGGGTAGATATAGGTGTTGCGCACCATGAACTCTTTGAGGATGTCGTTCTGTATCGTGCCGCTTAACTGTGCTTGGGCAACGCCCTGCTCTTCGGCGGCCACGATGTAACCCGCCAGCACCGGCAGCACCGCGCCGTTCATGGTCATGGAGACACTCACCTTGTCCAAGGGGATCTGGTCAAACAAAATCTTCATATCCTCGACCGAATCAATCGCCACACCCGCCTTGCCCACGTCCCCGGTCACGCGCGGATGGTCTGAGTCGTAACCCCGGTGTGTGGCCAGGTCAAAGGCGACGGAGACACCCTGCCCGCCGGCCGCCAGCGCCTGCCGGTAGAAGGCGTTGCTCTCTTCAGCAGTCGAGAAACCGGCGTACTGGCGAATCGTCCAGGGCCGCACGGCATACATGGTGGCTTGCGGGCCGCGCACATAGGGCGCAAAACCGGGCAGCGTGTTGGCATACGGCAGGTTGGCCGTATCCGCTGCTGTGTACAGCGGCTTCACGACGATGCCGTCGGGCGTGGTCCAGTTCAGGGCGGCGACATCACCGCCCGGTGCGGACTTGGCTGCGGCGCGCAACCACGCCGCGTGGTCCCCCTGCTCAAAGGCGGGCCAGTTGTTGGAACTGGATGGCGATGCGGGCGGCTTGGAACTCATGGCGAATACTTTCGGAGCGGGGTAAAGCGGACGGGGACAGTATAACCGCCATAATTATGAATTTAAAACCTTATTTTGCCTTACAATACGGCGTATGCCACCCCTGACCCTCGCGCCCCGCGCCCTTTATGAAGAGGTAGCCGAACTCCTGCGCGAGCGTATTTTCAGCAGCCAACTCGCGCCCGGCAGCTGGATTGACGAGACCCGCCTGGCCGAGGAATACGGCATCAGCCGCACCCCACTGCGCGAGGCGCTCAAGGTGCTGGCCACCGAGGGCCTGGTGACGATGAAGATGCGCCGCGGCGCGTACGTCACCGAGGTGAACGCCAAAGACCAGTCCGACGTGTACCACCTGCTCTCGCTCTTGGAATCCGACGCCGCCGGCGTGGTCGCCAGCCGCGCCAGCGCGCGCGAGTTGCAGGATCTGCAGGCCATCCACGCAGAACTCGCTGCCGCCGTGGGCGACACCAGCGCCTTTTTTACCGTGAACGAGCGCTTCCATATGCGGCTGCTGGAAATTGCCGACAACCGCTGGCGCGATCAACTCTGCGCCGATTTGCGCAAGGTGATGAAGCTCAACCGCCACAACTCGCTACTCAAAACAGGGCGCATCCAGGAGTCACTGCGCGAACACCAGTCCATCATGGATGCGCTGCTGGTGCGGGATGCGACGCTGGCTACCCAGCGTATGCGGGAGCATTTCAGCAGCGGGTTGGAAGCCGCCGCGTAAGCCGATTAAGGGTGCTGCGCCAACTTGGCCGCTTCAGCCGCCTGCCCGCGCTCATCGCGGATCAAATACAAGCCGCTCAAAATAACAATGCAACCACCCACCAGGGTATAGGCATCCGGCGTGGTGTTCCAGATCAGGAAATCGATGGCAATCGCCCACGCCAAAGCGCTGTACTCGAAGGGCGCAACGCTGGCGGTCTTGCCGTGCTTGAAGGCGTAGGTGATCGCCACCGTGCCGCCAAAACCCGTCAAGCCCGTCGCCGCGATCATGGGCCAATGCACGGCCTGAACCGGCTGCCAATCGGGTAGCGCCAAAGCGCTGGCCCCGGCGGCCATGAAAAACGTGGTCCAGAAAACCACGCTGGCGGTGCCTTCGGTACGGGTGATGATGCGCGCGGTCAACACCGTACCGCTGTAACACAGGGATGACACCAGAATCGCCAGCGCACCCCAGGACACCATGCTGTCGCCACCCGGGCGCATGGCGATGAGCACGCCGCACAAGCCGATGCCAATGGCGATCCAATGCGCCCGGCGCGCGGGCTCTTTGAGCAACGGCACCGCCAGCGCGGTCACGACCAAC
>CANFTU010000238.1 GCA_947450005.1 Comamonadaceae bacterium
CGCCAGACAGGCGCGCAGATGCGGGTTCATGCGCCCAACCTCAGGTCCAGGCAAGGCACGCCCAACGGCTGGTGGCTGGTGACCAGCGCCAAGCCGCCGGCCTGCAAATGGCCGGCCAGCAACTGCGCAACCAGCTGCTGGGCCGGCACGTCCAGCGCGGCCAGCGGTTCGTCCAACACCCACAAGGGCGCGGGGCGGGCAATCAGCCGCGCCAGCCCAGCACGGCGTTTCTGACCCTGCGACAAGCGGCGCAGCGGCATCTGCTGCTGACGGCCCAAGCCCACGCGTTCCAGCGCACCGGCCCTGTGTTCGTCTGAAAGCGCGAAACCGTCGATCTGGCTCTGGAAATGCAGGTTCTCGGCGGCGCTGAGTTCATCTTTCAAGCCGGGGGTGTGGCCCAGGTACACCAACTCCGCGCGCCAAGCGCCGGGATCTACGCGGGTGTCCTGGCCACGCCAGTGGATGGCTCCGCTCAGCGCCTCAGCCAGGCCGCAGACGATACGCAACAGCGATGTCTTGCCCGCGCCATTGGCGCCTTGCACATGCAGGCACTCGCCGGGTTGCAGCTGGAAATTCAAATCAGAGAACAGCCGCTTGCGGCCGCGCTCGCAGGCGAGCTGCTGCACGCTCAGCATGGCACACCCAGCCGGACCGCTAGCGCCGCCGGCCCAGGAAGAAACGTTGCACGCTGCCGCAGGCTTGGGTGCGGGCGTCGGCTTCGGCGCTGCGTAACTCGTGCAATGCGCCGTGCAGCATTTTTTGGGTCAGGCCGCGCGACATGGTCTCTAAAACCGTTGCGGCGTCCTCGCCCCGCTCGAGTTGCTTCAGCGCCCGCGCCAATTCGGCGCGCCGCCACTGGTCGGTCTGCTCCTGCACCTGCTTGATCAGGGGCACGGTGCCACGCTGATCCAGCCAATGCGAAAAAGCTTTGACACCACCGTCGATGATGGTCTCGGCCTGCGCCACCGCCGCGTGGCGCTGCTCCTGGCCGGCTTTGACCACATGGGCCAGATCGTCCACCGTGTAGAGGTAGGCGTCGTTGAGGGATTTGACTTCCATCTCGATATCGCGCGGAACCGCCAGATCGACCAGAAACATGGGACGGCGTTTGCGCTTTTTGAGCGCCCGCTCGACTGCGCCCAGACCGATGATGGGCAGGGTGCTGGCGGTGCAACTGACCACGATGTCGAACTCGTGCAGGCGGTCGGGCAATTCGGCCAACGCCATCACCTGCGCACCGTATTGCGCGGCCAATTGCTCGCCGCGCGCACGGGTGCGGTTGGAGATCACCATGGCAAGCGGTTTCTTGGCGGCAAAGTGGGTGGCGCATAGCTCAATCATCTCACCTGCGCCGACAAACAAAACGCGCGTACTCCCCAGGTTTTCAAACAATTGCCCGGCCAGGCGCACCGCAGCGGCCGCCATGCTGATCGAGTGCGCGCCGATTTCGGTGGCGCTGCGGACCTCTTTGGCCACCGAAAAGGAACGCTGGAACAGCTGGTTGAGCGTCGTACCCAACGCGCCGGCGTCCGAGGCGGCGCGCACCGCGTCTTTCATCTGCCCCAGAATTTGGGGCTCGCCCAGGACCATGGAGTTGAGGCCGCTGGCGACCCGGAAAGCGTGGCGTGCGGCATGCTCGTCCTGGTGGCTGTAGCTGTATTCCCGCAGCGCATGGGCCTCGACGCCGCCGGCCTGGGCCAACCAGTCCAGGGTCTGCGGCATGTGCTCGGGCCCGCCTGAGCAATACATCTCGGTGCGGTTGCAGGTGGACAGAATCGCCGCCTCCAGATGCGGGCTCACGGCGCTGCGCAAATGGTCGAGCCGGTGGCCAATCTGGTCCAACGCGAAGGCGAAGCGCCCGCGCACATCCACCGGCGCGGTCTGGTGATTCAGCCCGATGGCCCAAACCGCCATGTCAGGCTGCCCGCCGTTGGCTGACGTCGTACACCGCCGGGTGGCGTACCCGCTCCATCAGTTCGGCGAAGCGGGCGCGGATGGAGGCCTCGATTCCGGCGGCATCCAACCCCATTTGCGCGAGCAGTTGGGCCGGGTCACCGTGTTCGGTGAAGGCGTCGGAGATACCCAGGCGCAGCACCGGAATCGTCCGGCCGGCATCGGCCAGGTATTCCAGCACCGCCGCCCCCGCGCCGCCCATGAGCGCGCCTTCTTCAATCGTGACCAGCGCGGCATGCTCGGCCGCCATGCGGTCCAGCATGGCTGTATCCAGAGGCTTGGCCCAGCGCATATTGACCACACTGGCGTCCAGCGCCTCGCCCGCAGCCAGCGCCGGGTACAAGAGGGTGCCAAAGGCCAGAATCGCGATGGTTTTTCCGCTGCGCCGCTGCTCCGCTTGGCCAAAGGGCAAGGGCGATAAACCGGCCTGCACCGCCATGCCCACGCCCGCGCCGCGCGGGTAGCGCACCGCCACCGTGTGGTCCTGCTGGTACGCCGTGGTGAGCAACTGGCGGCATTCATTTTCATCAGCGGGGCAGGCAATGCTGACATCGGGCACACAGCGCAGGAAGGGGATATCAAAAACCCCCGCGTGCGTGGCGCCATCGGCACCCACGATGCCCGCGCGGTCCAGGGCCAGCACCATGGGCAGCTTTTGCAGCGCCACGTCGTGGATCAGCTGGTCATAGGCGCGCTGCAAAAAGGTGGAATAAATCGCCACCACCGGACGCATACCTTCGCACGCCAGCCCGGCGGCAAAGGTCAGCGCGTGTTGCTCGGCAATGCCCACGTCGTAGAAGCGATCGGGGAAGCGGCGGTCAAACTCCACCATGCCCGAGCCCTCGCGCATGGCGGGGGTGATGGCCACCAGCTTGGGGTCACAGGCCGCCATGTCACACAGCCATTGGCCGAAGACGTGGGTGAAGGTCGGCTTTTGCGGTGCGGTCGCAGGTTTGAGGCCCACTGCCGGATCGAATTTGCCCGGCCCGTGGTAGGCCACCGGGTCGGCCTCTGCCAGCGCGTAACCATGGCCTTTTTGGGTCACCACGTGCAAAAACTGCGGCCCGCTGGCATTGCGCACTTTATGCAACGCGTTGACCAGCGCGTCCACGTCGTGGCCGTCCACCGGGCCC
>CANFTU010000239.1 GCA_947450005.1 Comamonadaceae bacterium
GTGTCCGGCGTGTACGCCGCTGCCTATGACGCCGACCACAGCCACGGAGACACCATGGAATACTGGAACGCCCTCAAAGCCGACATCGCGGCTTTCGCCACCCAGCAGGGCCGCCGCCCGCGCGTGATGATTTCCAAGCTGGGGCAGGACGGACACGACCGCGGCGCCAAAGTGGTGGCGACCGCTTTTGCCGACCTGGGCTTTGACGTGGACATCGGACCGCTGTTCCAAACGCCCGAAGAATGCGCCCGCCAGGCGATTGAAAACGACGTCCACGCCGTGGGCGTGTCCACCCTGGCCGCCGGCCACAAGACCTTGGTTCCAGCCATCATTGAGGAGCTGAAAAAGCAAGGTGGCGAAGGCATCATCGTGTTCGTGGGTGGTGTCATCCCGCGCCAGGACTACGACTTTTTGTACGCCGCCGGCGTCAAAGGCATCTACGGGCCCGGCACGCCTATTCCCGTCAGCGCGCGCGATGTGCTGGACCAGATCAGCAAGGCCTTGTCCGCCTGATCGCGCGCTCTCGTGCCTCAACAACGTGATCGCTGCTGACAACCAGACCTTGCTTGCGGATCTGCGCGGTTCCGCGCCGATGCTGCAACGCCGCGCCATGGCCAAGGCCATCACGCTGTTGGAGTCCACGCGCGCGGACCACCGCGCCCAGGCCGATGATTTGTTGACCGCCATCCTGCCGCACACCGGGCAATCGATAAGGGTCGGGATCAGCGGCGTGCCGGGCGTGGGCAAGTCGACTTTTATCGAAGCACTCGGTCTGTATCTGATTGACAAGGGCCGGCGCGTGGCCGTGCTGGCAGTGGACCCGTCGAGCAGCGTATCCGGTGGGTCCATATTGGGCGACAAAACCCGCATGGAGCACTTGTCGGTGCACCCGCAGGCATTCATCCGTCCCAGCCCCAGCAGCGGAACTCTGGGCGGCGTGGCCGAGAAGACCCGCGAGTGCATGCTGGTCTGCGAGGCCGCCGGTTTTGATGTGGTGCTGGTCGAGACGGTGGGCGTGGGCCAGTCCGAAACCGCCGTGTCCGCCATGACCGACATGTTTGTGCTGTTGCAGTTGCCCAACGCGGGCGATGACTTGCAAGCGATCAAAAAAGGTGTGATGGAGCTGGCCGATCTGGTCATCATCAACAAAGCCGATATCGATCCGGATGCGGCGACCCGCGCGCAAGCACAGATCACCAGCGCATTGCGCCTGCTGGGTTTGCACGGCAACCCCGAGCGCGCCGGCTGGAGTCCGCAGGTCGTTCCGATGAGCGCTTTAACCGGCAGCGGTGTGGCGCAGTTCTGGGATGCGGTAGGAGCTTTCCGTGATCTGCAAACCGGCAGTGGCCGGTTCGCGGCGCGCCGCCAAAGCCAGGCCCTGGCCTGGATGTGGGAGCGCATTGACGCCGGACTGAAGCAGGACTTTCAAGCACAGGGCAGCGTGCAAACGCTCATGCCCGAACTCACCCGCCAGGTTCTTCAGGGCAGCCTGGGTGCTTCCACGGCGGCCCGTCAACTCTTACAGGCCTATGGCGCAAGCCAAGGCCCGCAAACGATTCATTTGGAGACATAAGCATGCAAGAAATTCTCGAACAACTCGAAGCCAAGCGCGAACGCGCGCGCCAGGGGGGCGGGCAGCGGCGCATTGACGCGCAGCACGCCAAGGGCAAGCTCACCGCGCGCGAGCGTATTGAGATCCTGCTGGATGAGGGCACCTTCGAAGAATGGGACATGTTCGTGGAACACCGCTGTACCGATTTCGGCATGGCGGACAGCACGATTCCCGGCGACGGCGTGGTGACCGGCTACGGGATGATCAACGGGCGCTTGGTCTTTGTGTTCAGCCAGGACTTCACCGTCTACGGCGGTGCGCTGTCGGAGACCCATGCCGAGAAAATTTGCAAGATCATGGACCAGGCTATGAAAGTCGGCGCGCCGGTGATTGGCCTGAATGATTCGGGCGGCGCACGCATCCAGGAAGGTGTGGCTTCACTTGGCGGGTACGCCGAAGTGTTCCAGCGCAACATGCTGGCCAGTGGCGTGGTGCCGCAGATCAGCGTGGTCATGGGGCCGTCGGCCGGTGGCGCGGTGTATTCGCCGGCGCTGACCGATTTCATCTTCATGGTGAAAGACAGTTCTTACATGTTCGTCACCGGCCCGGAGGTGGTCAAGACCGTAACGCACGAGGAGGTGAGCGCCGAGGAGTTGGGCGGCGCCATCACCCACACCACCAAGAGTGGCGTGGCCGATCTGGCCTTTGAGAACGATGTGGAAGCGCTGCTGATGGTGCGCCGCCTCTACAACTACCTGCCGCTGTCGAACCGCGAAAAATCGCCCTTACGCCACAGCGGGGACCCGGCGCACCGCATGGACGCCAGCCTCAACACCCTGGTGCCGGACAACCCCAACAAAGCCTACGACATGAAGGAGCTGATCGTCAAAACCGTGGACGATGGCGACTTCTTCGAGCTGCAGCCCGACTACGCCAAAAACATCCTGATCGGCTTTGCGCGCATGGACGGGCAGACAGTGGGCATTGTTGCCAACCAGCCGCTGGTGCTGGCCGGTTGTCTGGACATCAAGAGCGCGATCAAGGCCGCACGCTTTGTGCGCTTTTGCGATGCCTTCAACATTCCGGTGATTACCTTTGTTGACGTACCCGGTTTCATGCCCGGCACCGCGCAAGAATACGGCGGCATCATCAAGCATGGCGCCAAATTGCTTTACGCGTACGCCGAATGCACGGTGCCCAAAATCACCGTCATCACGCGCAAAGCCTACGGCGGTGCCTACGACGTGATGGCCTCCAAGCACCTGCGCGGCGACGTCAACTTCGCCTGGCCGCACGCTGAGATTGCCGTCATGGGTGCGAAGGGTGCGGTGGAGATCATCTTCCGCGAAGACAAGGGCGACCCCGAAAAGCTGGCCGCCAGAGAGGCCGAATACAAAGCGCGTTTTGCCAACCCGTTTGTGGCCGGTGCGCGCGGTTATATCGACGACGTCATCTTGCCTGCCGAAACCCGCAAACGTATTTGCCGGTCGCTGGTCATGCTCAAAGACAAAAAACTGGAAAA
>CANFTU010000240.1 GCA_947450005.1 Comamonadaceae bacterium
AGGTCTGGCCGCTGCGGGTGTGCATGGGCTGAGGCTGGTCATCGTGGCACCAGTTCAGTGTGTAAGCGTATCCGGCCTCGGCCAGCAAATCCGGAGTGAGCCGCGTCTCCGATATCCAAGGCGATAACCAGCCTTTTGGCGCGTGGCCGGTGTGCTGCGCAATCCGCTGCGCGCACCCGGCTAAGAGCGCATACTCCTCTTCTTCGCTGTAGACCGATTGCCGCACCGCATTGGTATGACCATGGCCCACCATTTCGTCGCCGCGGCGCAGGCAGGCCGCCAGGAGTTCAGGCGCGTGGTCATATAGCGCGGTGTTGAGAATGGTTGCCGCCGGCATGGCCAGGGCGTCAAACAGCTCCAGGCAACGCCAAGCGCCCACCCGGTTGCCGTATTCACGCCAAGCGTAATTCAGCACATCGGGCTGGGGCGAAGGTGGACCCAGGCACGCACCAAGACCCTCGCCGAATGCGAAATGCTCCAGATTGAAGCCCAGGTACACAGCCAAGCGCGCACCGCCTGGCCAGGCGTAATCGGCGCGTTCGGTGATGGGGCTGTACGCAAAGCGGCCGTGGTCGGCAAGCGGCGCAAAAACGGTGTCGGACATGGTGTTCTGAATGAGGAGCCCTGATTGGCGGGCTACAAGCTTAGCGCGTAGTGCCCTTTTCGGCGGGCCATGTCACTGGGGCAGCGACCAAGGCTCGCACAGACCGGCGCGCAAAAGCATGCGCTCCGCGCTGTCGTTCCACACTTCCATTTCCACAATCTTGCCTTGGCGCACGACATAGCGGTCCACATAGCGGTTACCTGCAAACGGTGTTCCATCCGGCCATTCGCCGTACAGTGTGCCGATGTTGTACACAATGGCTTCGTTGTCATTTGCGCCCTGCACCACATCGGTCCGCTCAAAGCGCTTTTTGACCCAGCGGTAGCGTCCGGCATTGAACGCGCTGCATTCCGCAATATCGTGCATCACCCGCGCGCCGGTAAAGCGGATCTGCACATCGGGCGCCATGAAAGCCCGCGCGCTCTGGGGATCCGGGATCATCACAATCCGCAAAAACTCCTCGACGAAGGCCTTGGGGTCCAGGTTCATACGCGGGCCTGGACCTGCCGGCGTGCCAACAGCCGTGATAAGGCCAGTGCCAGCCCGATGACGCAAAAAGACACCACCATCGTGACCGTACCCAGTGCGTAAATCGCCGGGGTTGTGACTGTGGTCGTCAGCCCCTGCAGCTCCAACGGTAAGGTGTTCACATCGCCAATGGCTTGCGATGTGCGGGCAATTTCATCCCAGCTCAAAGTGAAACCGAACATGCCGATGCCCACCAACGATGGCGCAATCAGCGGCAGCACCACATGGACAAAGGTTTGCCAGGGTGTCGCGCCCAAATCGCGCGCGGCCTCTTCGTAGGCCGGGTTGAAGCGGTTGAAAACCGCAAACATGATCAGCAACCCAAAAGGCAAAGTCCAGCTCAGGTGCGCGCCCAGGGCCGACGTGTACAAGCCCATGGTCGTGCCAAATTCTGCCAACGCCTCCTCCCAACCCAGCCCGGTGAACGCATGCTTGATCACGCCGTCGAGCAGCCGGAACTCCAGCCCGATGCCCAGCGACACAATGATGGACGGCATGATCAAGCTGGCCACCACCACAAAAAACAAGGTATTGCCACCCGCTAATTTTTTGCGAAAAGCCAGACCGGCCAGCACCGACAAGACCACGGTAAACGCCATCACGATGAGACCAACGGTCAGCGAACGTTGGAGAGCGGCACCGATGTCCACCGAGCCCAGACCTTGCGCCAGCTTGTGGAACCAGTGCGTAGACACCCCGCGCAGAGGAAAAGTCAGCCCGCCCTCTGGCCCCTGAAAACTCAGGATCACGATGACCAGCATCGGCCCGTACAAAAACAACACGTACAGGGCAAAAAATGCCGCCAGCAAACGGAATTCCAGCGAACGCTTCGTGGTGGTCATGTTCACAACTCCCGCCGTATGTCGACCAGGCGGGTTAGTGCCCAGATGATCATCAGCACCAATCCCAGCAAAATCACCGCGTTGGCTGCGGCCAGGGTGAATTGCAGATACGAGGTTTGCACCTGGATGATCTTGCCCACCGATGCAATTTGTTGCCCGCCCATGACGCCCACGGTCACAAAGTCACCCATCACGATGGTGACCACAAAAATCGACCCGATGATGATGCCGGTGCGCGAAAGCGGCACGATCACATTCCACAGCGTCTGCCAACCGCTCGCGCCCGCGTCAGCCGCCGCTTCCAGCAGGCTGCGGTCGATGCGCATCATGGAGTTGAAAATCGGCACGATCATGAAGGTCGCAAACAGGTGCACAAAAGCCAGCACCACTGAAAAATCGGAGAACAACATCCACTCCAGTGGCTTTGCGATCAACCCCGTGGACAGGAGGCCCTGGTTCACCAGACCGTTGCGTCCCAGCAGCGGTACCCAGGCAATCATGCGGATCACATTGGACGTCCAAAAAGGAATGGTGCACACCACAAACAGCACGGTTTGCATGCTGCCCGTGCGCACATGAAAAGCCAAAAAATAGGCTACCGTAAAACCGACGACCGACGTGATCAGCCACACCAGCAGCGAGAACTTGAAAGTCGATAAGTAGGTCTTGAAGGTCACGCACAGTTCCTGCGTGTTGCTGCACCCTTTGAAAACTGAGATATAGCTTTTGAAGGTGAAATCCGGAATCAACTCGTAGTCATTGAAATTCCAGAAACTGACCATCAGAATCAGCAGCAGGGGCACCACAAAGAACACCACAAACACCGCCGTCAGCGGTGCAGCCTGCCACCACGCAGCCAAGCCTTGCCCGAAGGCGGGCATAGCCGAAGGTGAAGCAGCGCGGGCGACGTTCATGTGGAAGGCGTGAAATCAAAACAAGATTAAAAAAGACTAAAAACTCAAATTAGCCAAACTTCGCTTTGCCCGCCAAATCACCAAAGGACAAGCAAAGCGAAGTCCCCTTTCAGGAACCGCGCGGAACCGGCTTTGCCGGGCCGCTGCGGTTGCCCCCTGCAAGGGGGAAGACGC
>CANFTU010000241.1 GCA_947450005.1 Comamonadaceae bacterium
CGGGCCCAGGTCATGATGGCCATGGCCATGAGTTTGCCGAAGGTCTCGGAGCGGTTGGTGATGTCCGCCGTCACGGTGGAGGGGTCGAAGTCGTCGGGGTACTTGAGGGGCAGGCTGCGCTCCAACAGGTCGATGCGGCCCTTGTTCTCGGCGCTGGCGTTGCTGAACATCATGCGGGTCATCATCGCCATAGACGCATTGGCCACGGTCGGCCAGTGCAAGGGTTCGTCGGGCTGCGCCCAGGGCAGTGAACTCAGCTCATTGAGTTGCCCCGCCAGGCTTTGATGCCCCGGCATGCCCGGCACGACCGATTCGTACAGCGTCAGCCCCAGATAACCCAGCGTGCGCGCCGCCACCGGTGGGCTGTTCCCGGGCGTTTGTTGGATCAGTTGGGAGACCAGGTAAAACCATTCATAGGCGACGGCGGAGCTATAAGCGCTGGCAGGCGGAGCCAGAGGGCTGGCAGGCTGCGTCTGAGCGCGGGCAGGGCACAGGCACACAAGTGCACCCAGCATGAGCAAGGCAAAGGCGCGGGCGACGAGAGCGCGTACCGGTTTCATGGCGCACTCCAGGGGCGAAGGCCGCTCTGGCGGTCGAGCACATAAAAACCATCGGCGTTGGCGGTATTCCACTCGCTCCACCCGGCACCCGGCCATTGCACGCGCACTTTGGCTTGTGGGGCATCAGCCAAACCGAAATGCATCCAACCCAGATGGCCGCTGGCGTGGCCACCGCCCACCGTCAGCTCTTCGCGCTGCACCCGCTCGCCGGTCTGGACCTCGACCCAGGCGCCCACAGCATCGCGATTACCGCCGGTTTGGCGCAAGCGCAGTTGCAACCAATGGCCCACTGGAGCCGGCGCAGCCGCCTTGCCACTTCCCACATTGCGCCAGAGCTGTGCCTTTTCCCAGCGATTGACGACGACCATGTCAAGCAAGCCGTCGCCATTGAGGTCGGCCAGCATGCCGCCACGCCCGCGACGGAAACTGGCCACACCGGACTGGCTGCCGGCCTCGAAAAAATTGCCGTCGGGCTGGCCGAGTAAGAGGTTGTTGGGATCCTGGATGGCAAAGTCCGGCATGGTGGACACATTGCCTTTGACGATAAAGAGGTCGCTCCAGGTGTCGTTGTTCACATCCGCAAACTGTGCATGCCAGGCCGTGGAAGGGTGGATGTCACCGCCGATATAGGGCCGGTGCGCGGTGATGCCGCGTTTGAAAGCCTCGTCCACGTACACCGGGCGGCTGCCGTCGCCGCTGAGTTTTTGGAACTTGTTGTCGGCCATGCTGGTGAGGAATACCTCGGGGAATCCATCGCCATCGATGTCGTGGCTGGCGATGCCCATGCCCCAGATTTGCAGGCGCTTCCAGCCTTCTTCAGCGGTGTAAGCAGTAGGCGGCTTGCCGGGCTGGATTTTCCACAGCTGCTCCTGACCGCCTTTGTAGTACTCACGGTCATTGCTCACGCGCAAGGATGCTTCGCCGCTGCGGTTCCAATCCGAGAACAACATGGACAGCGCGCAGTAGCCGGGCGCGAGTGCCTGCGGCGCGGCGAAGCGCCCGCCAGCCGGGTCCGGACGCAGCAAGATACCGGGCGTGCAGGTACCCCACGGGAAGTCCGGGCGGCTGCGGTCGTAATATGTGCCGAAAGCCAGCGTGGGCCATGACTGGCCGCGTTCCCATGTGGCCGAAAAAGCCGTGTGCCAGTCATTGCCCGCCGGGATATTCCAGCGTTCATTGGCCCGCTCGAACTTGCAGCCCCCCAGGCCGCGAAAGAACTGGTTTTCGCCGACCCGCAGCACCACCAGGTCCATGTTGCCGTCCCCGTCAATGTCCAGCGGGTAGGCGCCGGTGGCGTTGGTGAGTTCCAGCCCCGAGCGTTGCTCTTGCAGCTTGAGCGGGCCGCCACGGGTGCTGCGGTTGCGGTAGAACTTGGCTTTGTTGACGCCGCCAGTTACATAGATCTCCGGCAGGCCATCATCGTCGCAATCAAATACCGCCACGCCGCCGCCGACCATGAATTCATCTTCACCTTCAAAACGGCTTTGCAAGCCGGCGGTTTCGCCTTCCTCCACGAAACGCGCAATAGCCGGACTCGCCGGGCTTGTAGCACCGGCTGTCCCACCCGGCGAGACGCCGTGTAACAACAGAACGGCCAGCAGCACCCGTGCGCTGCGGCGTACCGCAGGCGGCGCTTTAGATCGTGACCCAGGCACCGGTTTTCTCCGACGCGAACAAGGCGTCAATCACGCGCATATTGGCAATCGCATCTTCCACGCCGTAGGGCAGGGCGATCTCACCACGCACCACCCGCGAGAAAGCATCGCCCTGCAAGCCGTATTGGTCGCAGGCTGGGATCGTCTCGCTGTGAACAGAGCCGCCATCGAGCTGGGAACCATCGTCCGTGAAGATTTGGGTGCTGCCCCCCAAAGGCGCGTTAAACGGGATTTGCACTTCGATGCGCTTGGAGGTGCCGCAAACCTGCACCCGCTGGTAAGGCACCGACTGGGTCGACACGGTGAAGTCCAACCGACGGCCTTGACCGAAATCCACCAGCCCGCTGACCAGCCGGTCCGTCTTGAATTCAGGGTCGCGCTCCACGAGCGCAATCGCACGCACCGGCTCGCAGCCGAATAGCATGCGGGCGGTAACGATGGGATAGCAGCCGATGTCATACAGTGCACCGCCGCCGGTCGCCGGCTGGTTGCGGATGTTGGCCGGATCGCGGTTGAAATACGAGAAGTAAGTTTGGATCGCGCGCAAGTCGCCCAATGCACCGCTTTGCACACGGTCGCGCACGCTCAGCCACTGCGGGTGAAAGCGCACCATAAACGCTTCCATGATGTGCACCTTCTGCGCGACTTCACGCAGCTGCGCCGCCTCGGAGGCCGTCAAAGCCATGGGCTTTTCGCACAACACGTGCTTGCCCGCCCGGGCCGCCATCAGGGTCAACGGCACATGCTGGTCGTTGGGCAAAGGGTTGTAGACCGCTTCTATCTCGGGGTCGGCCAGCAACTCTTCATAGCTGCCATACGCTTTCGGAATGCCCAGCTTATCGGCCA
>CANFTU010000242.1 GCA_947450005.1 Comamonadaceae bacterium
ACGCTATCGCTACCAGGAGTGGTAGTTCAGTTGGTTAGAATACCGGCCTGTCACGCCGGGGGTCGCGGGTTCGAGTCCCGTCCACTCCGCCAAAATTTCAAAAGGCCCGAGCAATCGGGCCTTTTGTCTTTCAAACCCCCGCAGGCTCGTGCGTCATATCCAAATGCAGCATCGTGCCCGTATACGGATTGGCACGTGCCACGTCTTCATCCAGCTCCACACCCAGGCCCGGGGCTGTAGGCGGGATGATGTAGCCGTTTTCCCACTGGATGGGCTTCTTGAGGATCTCGGTATGAAAGCCTTTCCAGTCCAGGATGCTCTCTTGGATCAGGAAGTTGGGGCTGCAGGTCGCGAGCTGGATGTTGGCGGCACCCACCACCGGGCCGCAGTACAGATGCGGCGCGATTTGCACATGACAGGCCTCAGCCATGGACGCGATTTTTTTGCCTTCCAGAATGCCGCCCACGCGGCCCAGGTTCATTTGCAGGATCGCGGCAGCACCTTCTTCGAGCACGCGCTGGAATTCCCATTTGGTGGCCAGGCGCTCGCCGCAGGCCACGGGGATGGTGGTGCCGCGCGCGACCTTGGCCATCTCGCGCTGGTTGTCGGGCGGCACGGGCTCTTCCAGCCACAGCGGGTCGTAGGGCTCCAGGCGGCGCGCCAGGCGCAATGCACCGGCGGCCGTCATCTGGCCGTGGGTGCCGAATAGCAAGTCCGCTTTATTGCCCACGGCTTCGCGCAGCAGGCGGCAAAAGGTCTCGGAGCGGTCGAGCTCGGTCAGCGAGAGCTGGCGTCCGTCGTAGACCGTGTAGGGGCCCGCCGGGTCGAACTTGAGGGCCGTGAAACCCATCGCCAAGTACTCGGCGGCGCGCTCGGCGGCCAGCACCGGGTCGGCGTACACATTGGTTTTGTCGCCCTCTTTGGGGTAGATGTAGGTGTAGCTGCGCAGCTTTTCATGCACCTGGCCGCCCAGCAGCTTGTAGACGGGTTTGTTGACGTCTTTGCCCACAATGTCCCAGCAGGCCATCTCAATGGCGCTCAGGATGCCCATGGTGCTGATGTCGGGGCGGTGGATAAAGCCGCTACCGTACACGCTGCGCCAGATGCGCTCGATGTCATACGGGTCTTTGCCGACCACGCAGCGCTCCACCACGTCGCGCACCATGTGCTCGACCACCTTGGGGTGGTAAGGCAGGTTGTAGACCTCGCCCAGGCCTTCGATACCCGCGTCGGTCACCAGTTTGATGAACACAAAGTAGCGCCCGCCGAATCCGGGTGGGGGGTTGCCGACCACAAAGGTTTTGACGTCGGTGATTTTCATGGTGTCTCCGTATGCGGTCTTTTTCTTAGTTGGCGCAGTTGATAACTTTGAATTCCAGGTAATCCTGCAAGCCAAAGCGTCCCCATTCGCGGCCGTTGCCGCTTTGTTTGTAGCCACCGAAGGGTGAGCAGTAGTCCTGCCACTGGCCGTTGATGGACACCATGCCGGCGCGCAGGCGCCGCGCCACGCGTTTGGCGCGCGGCACATCGGCGCACTGGATGTAGGCCGCCAGGCCGTAAGGCGTGTCGTTACCGATGGCGATGGCCTCGGCTTCGGTGTCAAACGGGATCATGACCAACACCGGGCCGAAGACTTCTTCGCGCGCGATGCGCATCTGGTTGTGCACGTCCGCAAAGATCGTGGGGCGGGCGTAAAAGCCTTTGTCCATGCCGGCCGGGCGGCCTAGGCCGCCGCAGACCATGCGCGCGCCTTCGTCGAGCGCGATCTGGATGTAACGCTGCACCGTGTCCCATTGCCGCTTGCTGGCCAATGGGCCAACGCCTTTGCCTTTGTCCGATGCACGGATAACCGGCACCTCCGCGCCGTACTTGGCAGCAAGCTCCACGGCCTGTGCGTAGACGCTGCGTTCCACCAGCAGACGGGTGGGGGCGTTACAGCTTTGGCCGGTGTTGCTCATGCACTTGGACACGCTCCAGCGGATAGCCTTGTCCAAATCGCTGTCGGCGAAGACGATGTTGGGCGATTTGCCACCCAGCTCCTGCACCACGCGCTTGACCGAGTCGGCGGCATTTTTGGCCACCGAAATACCGGCTGCGGTGGAGCCGGTGAACGAGATGAAGTCCACATCCGGGTGGCTGCTGAGCACCGGTCCGATAGTGGGTCCGTCCCCAAAGAGCATGTTGAAGACGCCCGGCGGATAACCGGCTTCGTGCACGAACTCGGCCACCAGCTTGCCCGACAGCGGCGCGTATTCGCTGGGCTTGAGCACCACCGTGCAACCCGCCAGCAGCGCGGGCGCGAGCTTCGCTGCGATCTGGTTGAGCGGCCAGTTCCAGGGCGTGATCAGCAGGCAAACCCCGATGGGCTCGCACACCAGATCGGCGTTGTCGCCGCTGCGGGTTTCCCACTGAAAGTCTTTGGCGGCTGCCAGCGTGGCTTTGATGTGGCCGGGGCCGCATTCGGCCTGCTGCTCATAGGCCCAGTCCCAGGGGGCGCCCATTTCGGTGCTGATGGCATGGGCCATTTCGTCGTAGCGGCGCTCGAACACGGCTTGCAGTTTTTGCAGCATCTCGGTGCGGTAGGCCAGCGTGGTTTCGCTGTAGCTGTCAAACGCGCGGCGGGCTGCTGCAACCGCGCGGTTGGCGTCCTCTGCGCCGCCCATCATCACCTGACCGACCACCGATTCATCACCGGGGCTGACGGCGGCATGCACGGTGTGTGCGCCAGCGGGTTCGACCCATTGGCCGTCGATGTAGAAATTGCAATGCGTGTTCATGGCGTCCTCGCAGGTGTTTATTCGGCGACGAGTTCGGTGGGGTAGCCGGGTGCGCGCAGCTCCAGGCCGCAGGCCGCCTCGATCATGCGCACCACTTCGGGCGACTGCGCCTGGCTGCCGTACAGGCCACGCGCGCGGCGGAAAATTTGTTGCGCCATGGAGCCCAGCTCCAAAGGCACACCGATTTTTTCGGCAATGCCGTTCACCAATCCCAGGTCTTTGCAGGCCAGGTCCATGGTGAACTTGACGTTGTAGCTACCTGAGAGCACCAGCTTGGATTC
>CANFTU010000243.1 GCA_947450005.1 Comamonadaceae bacterium
GCCAACATTGGCCGCCGGCGCTGGTTCATCCGGCGGGCCAGGATGCCACCCGGACCCTGCTACTGCACACCGCGGGCGCGGCCTGGCCCGGGCGATTCAGCTCCCATCGCCGCTTGGCGCCGCAATTGACGGACGCCATGGGACACACGCGCACCATGCTCGCGCTGGCGCAGAGCAGTCAGCCCATCGTCGCGATTGCAGCCATTGCCAAACCAGAGGCGTTTTTTGCCATGCTGCGGCTGCAGGGCCTTGCGCTGGCGCACACCCTGGCGCTGCCCGACCATGACGACTTCCGCCAATTCGCCCGGCATGCGGCGGCGTTCCCCGCCGGAGCCGTTTTGATCTGCACGCAAAAAGACGCGGCGAAGCTGTGGCCGCACTACCCGCAAGCGCTGGCCGCCGTGCTGGAACAGCGCAGCGAACCGGCATTCTTTCAAGCCCTGGATACGCTGCTGCAAGCCCGGCCGACCTGAAACTATCATCGCCCCCTATGGACACCAAACTGCTCGAACTCCTGGTCTGCCCCGTGACCAAAGGCCCCCTGGAATATGACCGCGAGGCGCAAGAACTGATCTCGCGCAGCGCCCGCTTGGCCTACCCGGTGCAAGACGGCATTCCGGTTTTACTGGAGCGCGACGCCCGGGTCCTGAGCGACGAGGAACTGGGACTTTGACCGACGCGGTTTCGACACGCTTTACCGTGCTGATTCCAGCGCGGCTGGCGTCTACCCGGCTTCCCAACAAACCGTTGGCCGACATTGGCGGCCTGCCCATGGTGGTGCGGGTGGCGCAACGGGTGCGCAGCGGCGCTCCCGCTGGCGTGCGCATCGTGGTAGCCGCCGACCACGCCGACATTGTGAGCGCTTGTACGACCCATGGCGTGGAAGCTGTTCTGACGCGCGTTGACCATGTCTCCGGCAGCGACCGTTTGGCGCAAGCCTGCGATGTGCTGGGGCTCGACGACCAGGAGATTGTGGTCAATGTGCAGGGCGACGAACCTTTGATTGACCCGGGCATGGCACTGTCGGTGGCGCGCCTGCTGGAGCAGCATCCCCACACCGCGATGGGAACGGCCGCCCACGCGCTGGATAGCGAAGAAGACTTCCATAACCCGAACATTGTCAAAGTCGTGGTGGACGCCTCCGGGCATGCGATGTACTTCAGCCGCGCCCCGATTCCCTGCTGGCGCGATGGAGCGGCGGCGCAGCGAACCGCCGCGTTGCAGCCGCTGCGCCACATTGGCATTTACGCGTACCGGGCCGCATTTCTGCGGCGCTTTCCGCAGCTCGTCCCCGCGCCCCACGAACAGGCGGAAGCGCTGGAGCAGCTGCGCGCGCTGTGGCACGGATACCGGATCGCGGTGCACATCAGCGATTCGGCGCCACACGGTGGTGTGGATACGCCCCAGGATTTGGAACGGGTGCGGGCGCAATTCGCGCACCCGGGAGTCTGAGCGCTGCGTCGGCTGCGTGCTATTCTCTAAACGGCAGCGCCTTAGGGCTTGTTTCTACAAAAAAATGGAAGTTTCACGCACGGGCACGGGACAAGCCTGACGTGGAGCCGCAACGTTCTGAGGGTCACTATGAGACTTATTTTGCTGGGCGCACCGGGCGCGGGTAAGGGAACCCAAGCCACCTTCATCTGCCAGAAATACGGCATTCCCCAAATTTCCACCGGCGACATGCTGCGTGCGGCCGTCAAAGCCGGCACACCGCTGGGCCTGCAAGCCAAATCGGTCATGGACGCCGGCGGCCTGGTCAGCGACGCATTGATCATCGATTTGGTGAAAGAGCGTTTGACCCAGCCCGATTGCGGCAAGGGCTTTCTCTTTGACGGCTTTCCCCGAACCATCCCGCAAGCCGACGCCATGAAGGCGGCCGGCGTGGCACTCGATTACGTGGTTGAAATCGACGTGCCCTTTGCCGCCATCGTGGAACGCATGAGCGGACGCCGCTCGCACCCGGCATCCGGGCGCACCTACCATGTGCGCTTCAACCCGCCCAAGCAGGAAGGTGTGGACGACATCACCGGCGAGGCGCTGATACAGCGCGAAGACGACCGCGAAGAAACCGTGAACAAGCGGCTGGAGGTCTACAGCGCCCAAACCCGGCCGCTGGTGGCGTACTACTCCGGCTGGGCCGCCGCCGAGCCGGCCAAAGCACCCCAATACCGGGCGGTAGACGGAACCGGTGACGTCTCCGCCATCACAGCCAGGGTGTTTGCCGCGCTGGAGAGCTGAACTTTTTTGACGGCGCGCTTGCCAAAACCTGCAAACTGGTTAAAAATACAGTAACTGTCGAAATCGACAGCTGAGGTTTTGTGTAGCCCTTTGCAAAGGAGTCGCCATGTCCGAGAGCCCCAAACTCACCGCCCGCCAGCAGCAGATTCTCACCCTGATCGAGCGCGCAATCGCCACCACCGGCGCGCCGCCCACACGCGCGGAAATCGCCACCGAACTCGGCTTCAAGTCCGCCAACGCGGCCGAAGAGCATTTGCAGGCGCTGGCGCGCAAGGGCGTGATCGAATTGGTCAGCGGCACCTCGCGGGGCATCCGCTTGCGCAACAAATCCGGCTCCAGCACCTGGCAGAGCCAGCAATTTGCCCTGCCGATTCCCGGTCTGGCGCAGTTGGCGCTGCCCTTGATAGGCCGCGTGGCCGCCGGTTCGCCCATCCTGGCCCAGGAGCATGTAGACCAGACCTATTACGTGGAAAACAGCCTGTTCCAACGCCAGCCCGATTACCTGCTCAAGGTGCGCGGCATGTCCATGCGCGACGCCGGGATCATGGACGGTGATTTGCTGGCCGTGCAATCCACCAAAGAAGCCAAAAACGGCCAGATTGTGGTGGCGCGCCTGGGCGAGGAAGTCACGGTCAAGCGCTTTCGGCGCAACAAGCAGCAGATTGAACTGCACCCGGAAAACCCGGACTACAACATCATCGTGGTGGAGCCGGGTGACCCCTTTGAAATCGAAGGGCTGGCCGTCGGCCTGATCCGCAACACCATGCTGATGTGAAGTGACAATCGCCGGTGATGAGCAACCCCGAAGA
>CANFTU010000244.1 GCA_947450005.1 Comamonadaceae bacterium
AGCTTCGCTGTCTCGGCCGCAAAGTCTGTATTCATGATGGCGCCGTAGCCCGCCGAGTAACTGGTGATGGCGTTGGTGGCAACCGTGGCCTGGGACTCCATCACATTGTCCATGGCGCCGATGTAGGTTTGGTACACATTGACCGCCTTAATCGCCGTGTCGATAGCGGTTACCGCAGTGGCCGCGGTGGTGGTGCTGGTAGTGCTCAGACTGTCCACCGAAAGCGCGGAAGTCGTCATTTTCGAAAAAGTCAGTGTCGTCGTGTTGCCGGAATTGACGCCGGTTTGCACGTTCATTGTGGCAGCAGTCGACATCAAAGACGTACCGTTCCACGTCGTGTTGGTGCCAATGGTGTCAAACGCTGTGACGTAGGCATCAATGGCATTTTGGTATGCCGTCCGTTCGGAGGTGGTCAGCGTGCTGCTTTCAGACGCGACCGCTGCGACCCGCATGTAGCCCAAAAGGTCCACCATCTGGGTCAAGGATGCGTCCACCAGACTGGTCACGGCCTTGCCTTCTGCGACATTGGTCAGAATCTGGTTGTAGGACGTGAGTTGCGTTTTCAGGTCGTTCGCGACAGCCATCAGACCCGGGTTGTCCGATGCCCTGTTAATTTGGTAGCCCGTGCTGATCCGCTCCGAGGCCTGACTGATCGCCTGCTGCGATTTGCTGAGCCCCGCCAAAGTGCGCAGGCTGTCGATATTGGTGATGGTGGCCATAGGTACTCCTGGAGTAGGGCAAAAAGGCGGCTTTTTGCCGTGGCGCAACCTTATCGCATCCCCCTTAAAACTTGAATGAAATTTGCGCGCTTTGCGCCGTTTTCAGGATTTGCACTCTTTACACTCTTTGCGCTCTTTGCACAAAAAAGCGCTCAAGTTTTCGGGCATGCTGCACTCTGTCTTTTTTCTGCGGGATCACCCTATGTCCAGACTAGCGCGCCACTTTGAAATGTTCGAAAACGTCGAACGTGAATCCGACCTGCTGTCGGGCAGCAAGCTGAAGATGATCCAAACATTATTTGAGGGTTTGTGCGCGTCGCTATCGGCCGCACAGGGGCATGACGCCAACCACGCATTGGAGCGCAAAGTGCATGCTCTGTTAAGGGCGCAGCGCATTTTGAAGGGGCTCCAGTCCACCATCAAGCCCGATGCAGATGCTTCGCTGGCCGCCAAGCTGGGCCCGCTATATGGCTATATGGCAGAGCGGCTTTGGCGTGCCAATATCCGCAATGATTCGGATGCGCTCAATGAGGTGCTATCGCTGACCCGCACGTTGGCCGACGGCTGGCAGGCTGTGACCCGACCCGCCACGATGCGATTTGATCGTTTGGGCCAGCAGTCCTCTACCAACCCGGGTCAATCTTTTTCCTTTTTGGCCTGAAGCCCGCTTTGCAAGAAAGTACCGCCGCTTAGGAAACGCGGATGATGCGCCAGCCCTGATCCATTTTGCGGAACATAAAGTTGCGCTCCAGGTTGCGGGTCTTTTTCAGGTAATAGGCCAAGGAGCGCAGGCTCTGCGCTTTCTTGAAGTTGTCGGAAAAGATGCACTCGCCCACGTCCAGCGACTTCAGAATCGAGATGTATTCGTCAGTCCGAATGCTCTGTAATTCAACCCGTTCGATGATCATGCGGTAAGCCCTCTTGCGTAGATTTATAGCTCTCGACGGATGAATCGACACAAGCGAGATTTACTTGAGCTCTTTTTTTAATTTTTTTCGCCAAAGTAGCCGAGGCTGCTAAAAAGCAGAAAAAGTTGGGATGTGCCCGGATGGGTGCGCAAGGCACTCCTTGCCACGTCCGGAGATTAGGCTGATGCAGCCCCCGCCATGGGCGATAGCGACTTGCCGTCAGCTGCGCCAGCTATTCACCCACTCCAAGGTGTCATCCAGCGCCAGTCGGGCGCGTTCGAGCATGGTGTCGATTTCCGCCTCAGTGACGATCAGGGGTGGCGAGAAGGCGATCACGTCGCCCATGAGCACGCGCAGGATCAGGCCATGGTGTTGGGCTCGCTTCACCAAATACGCGCCGACGCCGCGTTTGGGATCGAAGGGCGTGCGGGTGGCGGGATTTGCGGCTAATTCAATGGCGCCAATCAAACCAAGGCCGCGGGCGTCGCCGACGAGCGGATGGCCCCTTAACGCTTGGATTCCATTTTGCAGACGCGGGCTGACCTTTTGGACATGCGCAATGATGTGGTCGCTCTCGTAAATGCGCAGGGTCTCAAGCGCAATGGCGCAGGCCAGCGGATGGCCGCTGTAGGTGTAGCCGTGGCCGAATACGCCGATCTCGGCGCTGGCGTCGGCAATGGTCTGGTAGATCTCGTTGGAGACGTACAGCGCCGACATTGGTACATATGCCGATGTCAACATCTTCGCCACCGTCAGCATGTCCGGCTTCAGGTCGTACACACCGGTGCCGAAGTTCTGTCCCAGACGGCCGAAGGCCGTGATGACCTCATCGACGAGAAACAGGATGTCGTACTTCTTCAATATCGCCTGGACCTTGGCAAAGTAGCCCGGTGGCGGGATGATCACGCCGCCTGCGCCCTGAACGGGCTCGGCGATGAAGGCCGCCACGGTGTCCGGCCCCTCGCGCAGGATGGTGTCCTCCAATTCCTGCGCCAGGCGGTCCACAAACTGCGCCTCGGTTTCGCCGGGCTGGCTGAAACCATAGAAATGCGGGCAACTGACCCGCACGATGCCAGGCAGCGGCAGGTCAAAGTTCTGGTGCATGGTGCCCAGGCCGGACATGGACGCCGCAGCTGCCGTTACGCCGTGGTAGCCCTTGTTGCGTGCGATGATTTTTTTCTTCAGTGGCCGGCCCCGCGCGTTGTTGTAGTAACGCACCAGCTTGAACGCGGTGTCATTGGACTCCGATCCCGAGTTGGCAAATAGCACGCGCGCATTGGGGATTGGCGACCAGCGCACCATGGTTTCGACTAACTCGGTCACCGGTCCGGGTACTTTGCCCGAAAACGCGTGGTAGTAGGGCAGGGTGGTCATCTGCTTGAAGGCCGCATCCGCCAGTCGCTTCTCGGAAAAGCC
>CANFTU010000245.1 GCA_947450005.1 Comamonadaceae bacterium
CGGTGCAAAACATCGCGACCACGGGGCGCTTACCGCGCTCGGGTTGCATGGACGGCGCGTTCTCCACCCAACGGGGCAGCTCCGAAAAGCTGGCAATCTGCGGATTTTTCGCGCGCTGGAAAGTGCCCAATTCCACTTCATAGGTGTTACGGGTATCCACCACGATCACGTCGGGGCGGCTGATCAGCGCGTTCCAATGCTGCGGTTTGACATAGATGCCGGATTGTTTGGCCGGGTTGATGCCGGGCACGCCCAGCGTGACGATCTCGCGCTTGACGCGCACCCGCATGCGGCGAAACGGCGGCTTGTCCGACCAGGACTCTTTGTGCTCCAAGACCTGCAGGCGCGGGTCAGCGCGCAGAAATCCCAGCAGTGCGGCAATGTTCTCCGGCGCACCGGCCACCGTGCCGTTGATGCCTTCGTGCGCCAGCAGGATCAGACCTTTGATCTCCAAGGCCTCGCAGCGCGCCAGCAGCGGCGCTTGCAGCGCGGCGCAGTCGGGCAGCTCTACGAACAGGTAGAAGGCGGCCGTCAGGTAGCCATGGCCCGGCATGCGGCGCGCCTAGCTGAAAAAGCCCTTGAGCTTGTCGGTCCAGCTGTCGCCGGTTGGGGAGTGCTTGCTGCCGCCCTTTTTGAACGACTCGTCCAGCTCTTTGAGCAGCTTGCGCTGGTGTTCCGTGAGCTTGACTGGCGTCTCCACCGTGATGTGGCAGTACAAATCGCCGGGGTAGCTAGCGCGCACGCCTTTGATGCCTTTGCCGCGCAGACGGAATTGTTTGCCGTTTTGCGTGCCCTCAGGCAGGTCAATTGCGGCTTTGCCGTCCAGCGTGGGAACATCGATTTCGCCGCCCAAGGACGCAGTGACGATGTTGATGGGCACCGAACAATGCAGGTCATCTCCGTCCCGCTCAAAGATGTCGTGCTTTTTGAGGCGGATTTCGATGTACAGGTCGCCCGGCGGCCCGCCGTTGGTACCGGGTTCGCCATTGCCCGCGCTGCGGATGCGCATGCCGCCATCGATACCGGCGGGGATTTTGACTTCCAGGGTTTTCTGTTTTTTGATCTTGCCCTGACCGGCGCAGGGAATGCACGGATCGCTGATGGTTTTGCCCATGCCACGGCAGGTGGGGCAGGTTTGCTGCACGCTGAAAAAGCCCTGGCGCACTTGCACCGCGCCGGCGCCGCCGCAGGTGCCGCAGGTCTTGGCCTGGGTGCCGGGCTTGGCGCCGGTACCGGAGCAGACTTCGCAGTTTTCGTGGGTGGGGATGCGGATTTGCGCTTCCTTGCCCTTGGCGGCTTCCTCCAGCGTGACTTCCATGCCGTAGCTGAGGTCGCCACCGCGGAACACCTGGCGCCCGCCGCGACCGCGCTGCTGCTGGCCGAACATTTCGCCAAAAATATCGCCAAAAGCTTCGGCAAAGCCACCAAAGCCTTCGCCACCCGGGCCGCGCATATTCGGGTCCACGCCCGCATGGCCGTGCTGGTCGTAGGCGGCGCGCTTTTGCGGATCCGACAGCATCTCGTAGGCTTCTTTGGCCTCTTTGAATTTGACCTCGGCTTCCTTGGCGGCTTCACCCTGGTTGCGGTCGGGGTGGAATTTCATCGCCAGCTTGCGGTAGGACTTTTTGATGTCCTCGTCCGAAGCGTTCTTGGGCACGCCCAAGATCTCATAAAAATCGCGTTTTGCCATACTTAAAACGTGCCCTTGAGAACAGAAAAAGCCGCGTTGACCACCCGGGGGTGTTCAACGCGGCGCGTGCACAGCGTTGGGGCTGTGCTGAAGTTCAGCCCTTCTTCACTTCTTTCACTTCCGCATCGACCACGTTGTCGTCTGCGGGTTTGGCCTGCTGCTCGGCGCCAGCGTTGCCGCCGCCGCCTTCAGCCGCCTGCTTGGCTTGCATCTCGGCATAGACTTTTTCGCCCAGCTTCTGGCTCGCTTCCATGAGCGCCGTGCTCTTGGCGCTGATGCTGTCTTTGTCGTCGCTTTTGATCACGGCCTCTAAGTCTTTGATCGCGGTTTCGATTTTTTCTTTCTCAGCAGCCTCGAGCTTGTCGCCATGCTCGGTCAGGCTCTTCTTGACGCTGTGGATGTTGGCATCGGCTTCATTGCGTGCCTGGATCAGCTCCAGCTTCTTTTTGTCGTCGGCAGCATTGAGCTCGGCGTCTTTCACCATCTGCTGGATCTCGGCTTCGGTCAGACCCGAGTTGGCTTTGATGGTGATCTTGTTTTCTTTGCCCGTGCCCTTGTCTTTTGCGCCCACGTGCAAGATGCCGTTGGCGTCGATGTCAAACGACACTTCGATCTGCGGCGTGCCACGCGGCGAGGGCGGAATGCCCTCCAGGTTGAACTCGCCCAGCGACTTGTTGGCAGACGCCATCTCGCGCTCGCCCTGGAACACTTTGATCGTCACGGCAGGTTGGTTGTCGTCGGCGGTCGAGAAAGTTTGTGCGAACTTGGTCGGGATGGTGGTGTTCTTGGTGATCATCTTGGTCATCACGCCACCCAGGGTTTCAATGCCCAGGGATAACGGCGTCACGTCCAACAGCAACACGTCTTTGCGGTCACCGGAGAGAACCTGGCCTTGAATAGCCGCGCCCACGGCAACGGCTTCGTCGGGGTTCACGTCTTTGCGCGGCTCTTTGCCGAACAGCTCTTTGACCTTTTCCTGCACCTTGGGCATGCGGGTCATGCCGCCGACCAAAATCACATCATGGATGTCCGCCACACTCACGCCGGCGTCTTTGATGGCCATGCGGCAAGGCGCAATGGTGCGCTCGATCAACTCTTCCACCAGGCTCTCCAGCTTGGCGCGGGTGAGTTTGATGTTCAGGTGTTTCGGACCGGTGGCATCTGCCGTGATGTAGGGCAGGTTGACATCGGTTTGCGAGCTGCTGGAGAGTTCGATCTTGGCTTTCTCGGCCGATTCTTTCAGGCGTTGCAGCGCCAGCACGTCGCGGCTCAGATCCACGCCTTGCTCTTTTTTGAACTCGGCGATGATGAAGTCGATGATGCGCTGGTCAAAGTCCTC
>CANFTU010000246.1 GCA_947450005.1 Comamonadaceae bacterium
CTTCGGCCTGGGCCACGGCGGACTGTCTGCTGGCCTGGGCGGTTTGCACCACGCCCGCCAGATCGTCCACCGTGTACAGGTAGACATCGCGCAGGGCTTTGACTTCCATTTCGATGTCGCGGGGCACGGCCAGATCGACCATGAACATAGGGCGGTTGCGGCGTTTTTTCAGGGCCCGCTCGACTGCACCCAGGCCGATGATGGGCAGGGTGCTGGCGGTGCAGCTGATCACGGCGTCAAACTCGTGCAGACGCTGGGGCAGATCTGCCAGCGGCATCACGCCCGCCCCGAAGCGCCGGGCCAGCGCCTCACCGCGCTCCATGCTGCGGTTGGCCACGGCCATGCCTTTGGGGTTTTTTGCGGCAAAGTGGGTGGCACACAGGTCGATCATTTCGCCAGCACCCACGAACAGCACGCGGATCTGGCCCAGGTCTTCAAACAATTGCCCCGCCAGTCGCACGGCGGCAGCGGCCATGCTGATGGAATGGGCGCCGATATCGGTGGTGCTGCGCACCTCTTTGGCCACGGTGAAGGAGCGCTGGAACAACTGCGACAAAGTGCTGCCCAAAGCGCCCGCCTCATCGGCTATGCGCACCGCGTCTTTAAGCTGCCCCAGAATTTGCGGCTCGCCCAGCACCATGGAGTCCAGGCCGCTGGCGACCCGGAAGGCGTGGCGCGCTGCCTGCGTGTCGCTCAGGCTGTAGGTGTGGCTGCGCAGGGCGTGGGTAGGGACGCCGCCGCACTGGGCCAGCCAGTCCAGGGTGCGTTCGATTTCAGATTGACCACCGGCGCAATAAATCTCGGTCCGGTTGCACGTGGAGACGATGGCAGCCTCAGGGACTTGCACCAGGCTTTGGCGCAAGGTATGGAGGTGGGGGACGATTTGGTCCAGACCAAAGGCGAAGCGCCCACGCAGGTCCAGCGGCGCGGTGGTGTGGTTGATGCCGAGGGCCCAGACGGTCATAGAGGGGTGGATTATAAAATTGTTGGCCCTTGCGGCATCCCCAACCTGCCGCCATGAACATCCTCGCGCTTTTCAACCACCTGCTCAATTTTGTGGCGCCGGCCGTCTTTGTGGGGGTTTTTCTCGCCGTTCTGTCCCCCTGGGTGCTGCGCAAATCACCCCGCCGGGGCTCTTGGTTGGTTCGCGCGATCAGCAATACCGCCTGCGGTTTGGGTGCCCTGTTGCTCGGACTCTGGTTTTTCGGCCATGACGGCAAGATGCTGAGCTACCTCGGCCTGATTCTGGCCAGCGCGGCCAGTCAGTTCTGCTGGATGCAAGCGTGGCGCAAATGAGTGAGACCGCAGGCGCTGGCCTGGTCATTGTGCGCGCCGGCCCCCGGCATCTGGACGCATTGACGGACCTGATTTTTGACCATGGCGCCAATGTCTGGAACTTCCTGCCCGAAGACGGCATCCGCCAGCATCTGGCCCATGTGGTTACAGGGCGTGACCACGGCGTGTTGGCCCTGCAATACGACCAACTCCTGGGCGCGGTCACATATGGCCTGAGTACCGACTTTGATCGCTATCTGCCTGCGCACCTTCGCGGCTCGCCGCAAGGCTATGTGAGCGAGGCGGTGGTGCGGCGTGACCGCACCGGCCAGGGGCTGGGTACGCGCCTGCTGCGCGAAGCATTAACCCGGCTGTCAACCATGGCCGTGCATGCGGTATTCATTGACCGCCATGAAGAAAACCTGGCCTCGGCCGGCATGATGCGCAAGGCAGGATTTGTTGAAGTTGAGACCTACGTGGATCCCCGGCGGCGGCCGCACGGGTCCGGCCGCACCACCGTGTGCCGCTTCAACTTTGCGGATGAAACCGGTCCACCCGGTCCGTGATCACGCCGTCGGTACCGAAGCCGATCAAGCGCTGGACCTCTTCGGTTTCGTTCACGGTGTAGCTGAGCAAACGAAAGCCTGCTGCTTGGGCCAGAGCCACGGACTCGGCGTCCCATATTTCATAGTTGCAGACGATGGCTTGGCACTGCAGCCGCTCGGCATGGGCCAGCCACTGCGTCCAGGTTTGGTTTTCCAATGCGTGGATCAGCAAGCCGCGCGGCAGTTCGGGCTGTACGGCCAAAGCGCCTTCCAATGCTGCGATGTCAAAAGAGGTCAACAAAGGCGGTACCGCCGCGCCGCGCCACAGCCGCGCCGCATGCCGCGCCACGACTTCGCCGGTGTGGCGTTCGGTGCCTACCGTGGGCTTGATCTCGATATTTAGAAAGCAAGCATGTTCAAGGCAAAAGTGGGCAATGGCTTCCAAAGTCGGCAGGGGCTCGCCGGCATAAGCCGGGCTGTGCCAGCTGCCGGCGTCGAGGCGCATCAGGTGTGGCCAGGGGTGGTGCCCGGCGACGGGTTCCAGCGCGCTGGCGGCTGAGGCCGTGGTGGTGCGATCCAGCGTGTCGTCGTGCAGCAAAAAAGGAATGCCGTCGCGACTCAGCTTCACATCGCATTCGAACATGCGGTAACCGTGGGAAGCGCCCAAGCGAAAAGCGGCCAGGGTGTTTTCGGGGGCCAATGTGCCCGCGCCGCGGTGGGCAATCCAAAAGGGGTAGGGCCAATCGTGCATAAGGGGTCTCTCAACGCTGCGGTGCGCCGCATTGTGCCCCTGCGTTACCATTGCCTGCCCCTCGCGAATGCGTCGTCCGCATGCGACCGGGCGACAACGCTGCCACTGATGAACGCTCCAACGCCGCTCTCCCACCTCACCCCCGCCTTTGACCGCCCCGCTGACATCGACAGCGCGCGCATCCGCGAAATTCCCTACAACTACACCTCGTTTTCCGATCGGGAGGTGGTGATACGACTGCTCGGCGAGCCTGCGTGGGAGGCGATCAACAGTTTGCGTGATGAGCGGCGTACCGGCCGCTCGGCGCGCATGTTGTACGAGGTTTTGGGTGATATCTGGGTGGTGCAGCGCAATCCGTATTTGCAGGACGATTTGCTGGATAACCCTAAACGGCGCGCGCAGTTGGTGGACGCTTTGCACCACCGTCTGGGGGAAATCGAAAAGCGCCGCAC